>NZ_JAUORS010000018.1:0-77403 GCF_030548165.1 Oceanobacter sp. 5_MG-2023
AGGCCGGATTCTGGTCGGCAGTCGTCGCCGGCAACAGCAGGTATTAATACAGGTGTTAGATACTGGCATTGGTATCCGGCCCATGAACTGGATATGATTTTTGAGGAATTTCACCGGTTGGCAGCCGAACGCACAGGTGCAGACACCGACATACACACCCCCGCCAACACCAAAGGGCTAGGGCTGGGGCTATCGATTGTACGGCGTTTGTGTTTACTGCTGGATCATCCGATACAGGTTATCTCAGAACCGGGCCGAGGCAGCTGTTTCAGCGTATCCATTCCGACAACCATCGCCCCATTGGCATCCATCACACCAGAAGAAAACACCCAGAATACCCGTGGCTCCGGATTGATACTGTGTGTCGATAACGAGCAGCAAATCATCGACGGCATGGCAATGCTACTGGGAGACTGGGGCTATCAGGTGGTTACAGCCAGTAGCTTTAACAGAGCACGCAAAGCGTTAGCCGGGGAAATCCCGGATCTGGTGATTATCGATTACCACCTGGACCAGGGAGTGACCGGGCTGGACGTGATGGCCGGTTTCAGCCAGGTATGGCAGCAACCAGTACCCTGTCTGGTTATTACTGCCGACTATACCGATGAGGTAAAACAGGGCATTGAGGAGCTGGGCTTTATGCTATTGCGAAAACCGGTAAAACCAATGGCATTACGGGCCTTGTTACATAAAATGTTGTAGCAGACCGTGACTTTATGGTTATGGCTTATTGCCAGAACCCGTTTGCTGTCGATCTCGATCAGTCTGGTATTTCCAGCTGCTGTACAATAAGTGCTGCCTGGGTGCGATTATTGATATTAAGCTTTCGAAATATATCGCTGATATGAGATTTGACAGTTGTTTCCTTGATATTAAGAGTGTAGCCAATTTGTTTGTTTAATGCCCCCTCAGCAATCAGTTGTAATACGCGCAGCTGCTGTGGTGTCATTTGGCTCAGGCGGGCCGTTGTATCATCTTGCGGTTGACCGGTAAATTCCGGAAAACTCAGTTTACCTTCCATAACCTGTGCCAGCGCCTGGCTGATACCGGCGATGGTTGACGACTTCTGGATATAACCCAGTGCCCCCAGCTGGCGTACCTGCTCGATCACCATCCGGTCCTCGCTGGCACTGACAATCACAATCGCCAGTTGTGGAAACTCCGCCCGCAGCCGCATCAAGCCCATCAGACCGGTATTTCCCGGCATTCGCAGATCCAGCAACAGAAGGTCAATGGCTTGCTGCCCTACGGTCTGCAGCACCTGGTAAAAGTCCTCGCATTCACTGCTGCTACAGGCAATGCCGGTTTCATCCAGAGCATCGCTCAGCGCTCGACGGAAGAGCGGGTGATCATCGGCAATCAGAACCTGATACATGGGTTTATCCCTGTTTTTATCGTTATGCGCTCGAATCTACTCCCGGCTTTCCAGATCAAGCAAGTGTTTACCGCCTCAAAGTGCCCCTTCACCTACTAAAGTAGGGCGACTATAGCAGGACGACCATTGCAGGATAAACTCAGAAACTATTCATATTAACAAATCAACCACCGGGCTATTAATAAACAAAACCAAACAATATACCAGCAATCAGTACTTTGGCAGGGGATTTGATTATCCAGCACCCGCCATCGCAGCCACTATCGCAACCACCAATACAAACAGATCATATTCCTGGTTTTATTCCTACTATTTTACGGGATACCCATTGCAAGCCCTTGGATATAGTTTTTTAACCCTTGTAGCGCTGGCATGGCCAGAACGACCAATATCTGCAACGGCAATAAAAAATATAAAATAACCAACAGCAGGACATATCATGCACAAACACAACAAGAGTGGATGGCTCCCGGTAACCGTCTTGGCCACAGCCGCCATGGCAGTATCACCCCTGACTCAGGCTGATATCGACAGTAGCAACAGTTTCAGCGGCTATGTCAAAACCGATATTTTGTTTGATGCCGAAAACGATGCGTCTGCCAGCCACACCCGTAACCAATCACTGATTACCCTGAACGAAAACGAGGCAGAAAACGAAGAAGGCGACCTGAATATGTCATCGCTGGAATCCCGCCTCAAATTTGCCCACACCAGCACAGGTACTCCCGTTGGGAATCTTAAAGCCGTCATCGAGGGCGATTTTTTCTCTGGGTCCTCCAGTGTTTTTAACCTGCGCCACGCTTATCTGCAGCAGGATAATCTGACCATTGGCCGCACCTGGAGCACCTTTATGGATCTTGGTGCCCTGGCCGAAACCGCCGACTTTGGTGGCCCGGCCGCGCGGATCTTCTCGCGTAAATCACTGGTTCGATACGCCATCCCCATGGGCAACAACACGCTGGAACTGGCCGCTGAACAGCCAATAAACTCCGAAGACCCGGATGTTCCGGACCTGGTCGCAAAATACACCACCAAAACCGGGTTTGGGCACCTGAGTGCTGGCGTTCTGATGCAAAAAATCAATGTTGGTGACGAAGTCAAGGACGACAGCGCCATGGCGTTTGCTGGCCGATTCTCTGGCCGCATCAATATCGCCGACGATAACCTCAAGTTTTCCCTGATTTCAGGTAGCGGCCTTGGTGGCTATATGAACTTTGGCGACGTGGCCGCCTACGATTTCAGTGGCGACAGCCTGGAGTTATCCAAACAGACCGGCGTCAAACTGGCCTATCAGCATGTATTCTCTCCTTCTCTGCGCTCAACACTGCGGCTAGCCAAAACCACAGCAAGCCTCGATGGCAACGACATGGGCGACTTCTCATCCATGCACCTGAATCTGGTTTACAACGCCTACCAGCCGCTGAAGTACGGTGTTGAACTCATCAAGGCGACCAAGAAACAGGCAGAAGGGAATACCTTTACTGAAGACCTGAAACTGAATCGCTTGCATATGTTTGCCAAACTGGCGTTCTGAAGCCTGCCGGAAATAACCGCGATATAGCCCCCACACCCGTGGGGGTGTTGCCAATATACCAACCCTTTTGCCGTCACCACACGGCTTGTCGCAGAGTAGCCAAACTATCCATCACGACCGATGACTCAGCATGATATGGCGGGCCACGGAAAACTCTTCCAGTGCGCTGGCGGAGAGGTCTTTGCCATAACCGGAGCTTTTCAGGCCGCCGTGGGGCATTTCGCTGGGGAGTATAAAGTGGTTATTGATCCAGGTGGTGCCGTATTCGAGCTGACTGGCGGTGGCCATGGCGCGGCCGATATGCCCGGACCAGACCGATGAGGCCAGGGCGTATTCGGAATCGTTGGCCCAGTCGATGGCTTGTTGTGTGGTTGGGCAAGAGGTGACGGAGACCACTGGGCCGAAGACTTCCCGGCGGACTATTTCATCGTCGTGGCGAGCACCGGCCAGCAAGGTCGGCTGGTAATAAAAGCCGAGGCCTTCGGGTATCTGTCCACCTGCCAGCAGCTGGATATGGGGTTGTTCGAGCGCCCGTTCGACAAAACTGGCGACGCTGTTGCGCTGGCGCTGGCTGATCAGCGGGCCAAGATCATTGCAACGGTCGTCGGCCTGGTTAAAGGTCAGCGAGGCGACTTTCTCTGCCAGTGCTTCAATCAGCGGCTGATAAATACGGGCGTCAGCGTAAATATGGCAAGCGGCGGTGCAGTCTTGCCCGGCGTTGTAGTAGCCATAGCGCCCCACTCCTTCAACCACCGCATCGAGGTTGGCGTCTGCCAGCACAATCACCGGGGCTTTGCCGCCCAGTTCCAGATGCGTGCGTTTGATTGAGCGCCGCGCCGCCTGCAAGACTTTTTGTCCGGTAGAGATATCACCGGTCAGAGATACCATGCGGACATGTCGGTGGTTGATCAGCTGGCTGCCGACGCTGTCGCCGCGCCCCAACACTATATTGACGACACCGGGCGGCAGTACCGCATCCAGAATATCGGCCAGGACCAGCGCCGTCAGTGGCGTTTGTTCCGACGGTTTGAATACCATGGTGTTGCCTGCGGCGATCACCGGGGCAATTTTCCAGGCGGCCATCATCAGCGGATAGTTCCAGGGGGCGATGGCCGCCACCACACCAATCGGGTCACGGCGAATCATGCTGGTGTGGCCGGGCAGGTATTCACCGGCAGCCGGGGCGGACTGGCAACGTACCGCTGCGGCAAAAAAGCGGAACACATCGGCAGTGGCCAGTACGTCGTCTTCGGCCACCTGATGCAAGGGTTTGCCACAATTCAGCGCTTCCAGTTGCACCAGTTCCGTGGCGCGGGCATCGATACCGGCGGCGATGGCCAGCAACATGGCCGCCCGTTCGCCGGGGCTGGTCTGGCGCCATATCCTGGCAGCCTGACGGGCAGCGGCTACAGCAGCATCAACCTGCTCGGCAGATGCCTGTGGCAAGTTGATCAATAACTCACCGCTACGCGGGTTGATGACGGCTTCAGCCTCTCCATCTCCGGCCATACGCTGGCCCTGTATCAGGATATTGGTCGGCAGCTTGTTGGCATTCATGGCTTCTCTCCCGGCTGGTCGTCAGCTGTTGGCGTGGTTATGGCGTACCGGCAGGGATTCCCGGGCCACTGGCAGGAACAGGTCAATCAGTGGATTACGGGCACCTCCGCGCCGCCAGGCCAGTCCGATATCGAGGGTTTCTGATACTTCGGTGATACGACGGGCCTCGACGGTATCACCTTCGACTGACCACGGCCGGTAGGTCATATCAGGCATCAGCGCCACTCCCATACCCGCAGATACCAGACTGCGCACCGCTTCTACCGAGGCGCTGCGCAGGCTGACGGTGGGCTTGCTGTCGGCCTGCGCCCAGAGGTTACGAATACGTTGTTCCATCTCATCGACGTTAAGCAGAATCAGCGGCTCATGCAGTAAATCCTTGAAGCCAATGCTGTCGAGCTGCAGCAGTTCGTGATCGGGCGGCAACCAGAGGCGGTAATGGGAAAAGGTCAGTACTTCGGTATTCAGGGCGCTGAGGTATTTGAGATTCGACAGGATCAACACCCCGACATCGATCTCACCACTGACTAACAGATGCTCGATATAGTCCCGGTCATCTTCAACCACCCGTAACTTGACGCGGTGATAAATGCGCTGGAAGCGCGCCAGCAGATCAGCCAGATAATATCCGGCGACCAGACTGGTCACGCCGATGGTCAATTCACCGGTTACGGTTTCGGTACTTTGTTGCAGGCTGCGCCGGGCGTTGTCTACCGATGCCAGCACCAGATGTGCCTGACGCAAAAACTGGTGGCCCTGGTGCGTCAGCTCCATGCCCTTGGCGTGCCGACTGAACAGGGTGACGCCGAGGTCATCTTCCAGCTGTTTGATGGCGGTGGTGAGGGTCGACTGGGAAATCGGCACCGCCTGGGCCGCCGCCGATACCGACCCGGTTTCGGCAATGGCTATAAAGTATCGGATCTGGCGCAGGCTCATCATGGTAAAACAGGTGCTCCGCGAGGTGTTGTCCAAGGGCTGTCATGGTTGCGTTGGGCATATTTTCTGTACATGTCTTCCGGGCATATATTCATTGTTAGCAATGTCACTCACACCCGCGATAGCTGCCGGGTCCTGATGGCGGTGACTAACGTCCGTCCGTCATCTGCGCCAGACAAGGGTTTTCCTGTAAATACCGGGGCTTACGCCAGTATTAACAATCTGTTTTGGATATACCACTGCTAAGTTTTTCGTAGCTATCGTTTTTTCAGAAGGCTTCTTTCTTAATTAACAATTGGAGCCAGATAAACCCCTCGCTTTAGCCTGAGGCTCTCGTTGCATCCCGTTCCACAGCTTCCGCCATCCGTAGCGGCGCTCGGGACACGACGCTAAACCGGCGCAAGCCTTCCATACGTTCAGGCAGAGGAAAACCCCATGGCAACACGTCATCTGATACTCAGCACCTTGTTGGCTGGCAGCGCACTGACTGCGCTGGCTGGCTCCCAGGGAGAAGGCCGCGTCGATATTATCGCCTGGCCCGGCTACATTGAACGCGGCGATACCGACCCCGCCTATGACTGGGTCAGCGGCTTTGAGCAGTCCACCGGTTGTTCCGTCAATGTCAAAACCGCAGCGACCTCGGACGAAATGGTCAGCCTGATGGCCAAGGGCGGTTACGATCTGGTAACGGCATCCGGTGATGCTTCGTTACGACTGATTTACGGCAAGCGGGTACAACCAATCGACACCAGCAAGATCAAGGCCTGGAGCAGTATCGACCCACGGCTGCAAAACGCGCCCTGGTTTACCCTTGATGGCAAACACTACGGTGTGCCCTTCCAGTGGGGTCCCAACCTGATGATGTACAACACCGATGTATTCAAACAGGCACCGGACAGCTGGAGTGTGGTGTTTGAAGCCACGACCCTGCCCGATGGCCAGTCCAACAAGGGTCGGGTGCAGGCCTATGACGGTGCCATCTATCTGGCCGATGCCGCGCTGTACCTGAAGTCTGCCCGCCCGGAACTGGGTATCAAGGACCCGTACGAACTGAACGAAACCCAGTACAGCGCGGTACTGGCGCTATTACGCACGCAACACAGCCTGATCCATCGTTACTGGCACGACTACAACGTGCAGATGAGCGATTTCAAGAACGAAGGCGTTGTGGCCTCCAGCAGCTGGCCTTTTATGGCCAATATCCTGATCGCAGAAGGTGCCCCGGTAGCCACGGCGTTTCCGCAGGAAGGGGTAACTGGCTGGGCTGACACCACCATGTTGGCTACGGATGCGGCCCATCCGAACTGTGCTTACGAGTGGCTCAACTGGTCGATCACCCCCAAGTTGCAAGGTGACCTGGCGTCCTGGTTTGGTTCCGTTCCGGCGGTGCCCGCCGCCTGTGATAACAATGCACTGCTGGGTGCCGAAGGTTGCACAACCAATGGGATGGACAACTTCGACCAGGTGTTTTTCTGGAAAACGCCAACCTCCAACTGCAGCAGTCAGGGCAGCTGTGTTTCCTACAGCCGCTGGACCCGGGATTACATCGCCATTATGGGCGGCCGCTGAGCCTGCGCAGTACAAGCGCTGTATGAATACAGGTTGACTGCCGGGCCTGCTGGCCCGGCAATGCGTTCACAGGACACGATATATTTTATGAATACCGCTGTTGAGTTTTGCCAAACCAGCCGCTGCTTCGGCGATGTCCGGGCAGTTGATCAGGTCTCGCTGAAAATTGCAGAAGGCGAGTTTTTTTCCATGCTGGGGCCTTCGGGTTCCGGCAAAACCACCTGCCTGCGGCTGATTGCCGGGTTCGAGCAACCGGACGATGGCCATGTCATCATTCATGGCCGCGACGCTACCGGGCTTCCGCCGTACCAGCGTAACGTCAATACGGTGTTTCAGGACTACGCCCTGTTTCCCCATATGAACGTGCTCGACAACATTGCCTATGGGCTGATGGTCAAGGGCGTCAATAAAAAAGAGCGCCAGCATCGCGCCGCCGAAGCGCTGGATATGGTGGCGCTGGGGCAGTATGGCCAACGCAAGCCGGCGCAACTGTCTGGTGGTCAGCGTCAGCGGATTGCATTGGCCCGGGCATTGGTCAATCGCCCCAAGGTGCTGCTGCTGGACGAGCCGCTGGGGGCACTGGATCTGAAATTACGCGAGCAAATGCAAGGGGAACTGAAACGGCTGCAACGCCAGCTCGGTATCACTTTTGTGTTTGTTACCCACGACCAGACCGAGGCGCTGTCGATGTCGGATCGCGTGGCGGTGTTTAACCAGGGCCGGATTGAGCAACTGGATTCACCCCGTAATCTGTACAACCAGCCGCAAACGGCGTTTGTGGCCGGTTTTGTCGGTTCTTCCAATGTCTTGCACGGTGCACTGGCGCAGCAATTGTCGGGAAAATCCGCCGCGCTGGCGATTCGCCCGGAATATATTTCGATCAGACACTCCGGCTCCGCTGCTCCATCAGACACGGCATCCACCGAGCTCATCAACCTGCCCGGGGTGATTAAAGACGTGCAATATCAGGGCTCAAACACCCGTATTGAAGTGGAGCTGGAACCCGGTGTCAGCATCGCCGCCTCCGAGGCCAACAGCCTGTTGTCGAACCACACCGCACGGTTGCCGGGGCAATCGGTTCAGGTCAGCTGGAGCCGTCAGGCCATGGTGTCTTTGCGGGATAACGCGAGTGTCTGACATGACTTCAAAATCGTCACTGCCAGCGGCTGACAACAGCCCTGTTTTCACGCCGCCATCCGGGCTGCTGTATCGGGCGGCGGATCGGCTTTATCGTCGCCCCAATCTGCTGCTGGCCTTGCTGCTGCTACCGCCGCTGCTGTGGTTTGGCTCGGTGTATATTGCCTCGCTGCTGGCGCTGTTATGGCAAGGGCTGTACACCTTCGACGACTTCACCATGCTGGTGAACCATACCCTGACGCTGGAAAACTATGCCCGGCTGTTTGATCCCGCCAACTTCGACATCATCCTGCGTACCCTGCTGATGGCGCTGGCGGTCTCGGCGTTCAGTGCGATATTGGCTTTCCCGGTGGCGTATTATATGGCGCGTTACGCCAGTGGTCGTATCAAGGCCTTTTTCTATCTTGCCGTGATGCTGCCGATGTGGACCAGTTACATCGTCAAGGCTTATGCCTGGACGCTGCTGCTGGCGCAGGAAGGGGTGTCGCAGTGGTTTGTTCATCTGCTCGGTCTGACACCGTTGCTGGATGCGCTACTGGCGCTTCCCGGTGTGGGAGGCAATACGCTATCGACTTCCAGTCTCGGGCGTTTTCTGGTGTTCACCTACATCTGGTTGCCTTTTATGATTCTGCCGATTCAGGCATCGCTGGAACGCCTGCCACCGTCGCTGTTGCAGGCCTCTTCCGACCTCGGCGCTACTCCGTTCAGAACCTTCCGCCACGTTATTCTGCCGTTGTCGGTACCGGGAATTGCCGCCGGTTCCATCTTTACCTTTTCTCTGACTCTGGGGGATTACATTGTGCCGCAGCTGGTGGGACCGCCAGGCCTTTTCCTTGGCAGTATGGTGTACGTACAACAAGGGTCGATTGGCAACATGCCAATGGCCGCCGCATTTACGCTGGTGCCGATTGTGCTGATTGCGATTTATCTGTCGATTGTGAAACGTATGGGAGCTTTTGATGCACTCTGATCAACACGCCAGTGTATGGCTGAAATGCGCCGCCTGGGGCGGTCTGGTGTTCCTGCACTTCCCCATTGTGATTATTGCGATGTATGCCTTTAACACCGAGGAGTCGGCTTTCAGCTTTCCACCCAAGGGATTTACCCTGCACTGGTTCAGCGTCGCTTTCGGACGGGCTGATGTGCTGGAGTCGATTGGCCTGTCGCTGAAAATTGCCAGCCTTGCCACTGCGATTGCCATGGTGCTGGGCACGCTGGCAGCGGCGGCCATGTATCGCCGTTCGTTTTTCGGTAAAGACAGCATCACCCTGATGTTGATTCTGCCAATTGCCCTGCCCGGTATTATCACCGGTCTGGCACTGTTGCAGGCATTCCAGGCCATGGATATCCAGCCCGGTATCCTTACCATTGTTGTCGGCCATGCCACCTTTTGTGTGGTGATTGTTTACAACAATGTGGTGGCGCGTTTTCGGCGCACTTCCGGCAGCCTGATCGAAGCCTCGATGGATCTTGGCGCGGATGGCTGGCAGACCTTTCGCTATATCCTGTTGCCAAATCTGGGCACCGCCATGCTGGCCGGTGGCATGCTGGCGTTTGCGCTGTCGTTTGATGAACTGATTGTTACCACCTTTACTGCCGGTCACGAAAAACCTCTGCCGATCTGGCTGCTGAACCAGCTGACCCGACCACGGGATGTGCCAGTCACCAACGTGGTTGCCCTGATGGTAATGCTCGCCACCATGGTGCCGGTTTTTCTGGCTTACCTCCTTACCAAGGGTGGCGATGACGTTGCCGGTAGCGGCAAATAACGAGGCAATCTTTCATGAGCACTGACCTATCCACTTTATCTGACACCTGTCCGACCTATCGTCTGAACCAAGAGGCCCAATACCATGCCCACTACCATGATTAATAAAATGCTGATCAACGGCGAACTGATTGCTGGCGAAGGCAAGCAACTGGAAGTATTTAATCCGGCCACTGGCGAGGTACTGTGCCTGATTGCCGAAGCCACCGACGCCCAGGTCAACACCGCCGTCAGTGCCGCTGATGACGCTTTCGACAGCTGGAGCCAGCAAGCGCCCAAAGACCGCGCTTACCTGCTGCTGCAATTGGCCGATCGTATTGAAGCCATGGGCGAAGAGCTTGCCCGCCTCGAATGTAACGACACCGGCAAACCCTTTGCCGCCATGCAGGACGACGAAATCCCGGCTGTTGCGGATGTCTTCCGCTTTTTTGCCGGTGCCTCCCGTTGTCTCAGTGGTTCCGCAGCGGCCGAATACCTGCCCGGTTTTACTTCCATGATTCGCCGTGATCCGCTCGGTGTTGTGGCTTCCATCGCGCCCTGGAATTACCCCTTGATGATGGCTTCCTGGAAGCTGGCACCCGCGCTCGCCGCCGGTAACTGTGTGGTACTCAAGCCATCGGAGCTAACCCCGCTGACCACTCTCAAGCTGGGTGAAATAATGCAGGAGATTTTCCCGGCGGGCGTCGTCAACACGGTGTTTGGCGGCGGTGCCAGCGTCGGAGCCACGCTGACCACTCACCCGGGAGTGCGTATGGTGTCGCTGACCGGCTCGATCGCCACCGGCCAGAAAATCGTGCAATCCAGCACGGAAGATATGAAACGCACCCATATGGAACTGGGTGGCAAGGCACCGGTACTGATTTTTGATGATGCGGATATCGACGACGCCGTCGAAGGTTTGCGGGCCTTCGGCTACTACAACGCCGGACAGGACTGCACCGCCGCCTGTCGCATCTACGCCCAGAAAGGTGTGTACCAGCAGCTGGTCGATAAACTGACCGCGGCCGTCTCCACCATCAAAATCGGCAGCCAGTACGAAGACGGCACGGAAATGGGGCCGCTGGTTTCCCAGGCTCACCTCGAACGGGTGGCCGGTTTTGTGGATCGCGCCCGCGAACAACCGCATATCACCATCGCCACCGGTGGCAAGATTGCCGATCGCGCAGGCTATTTCTACGAGCCGACCCTGATTGTTGGTGCCCGGCAGGAAGATGAAATCGTCCGCCGTGAAGTCTTTGGCCCGGTGGTCTCGATCACCGAATTCGACACCGAAGCCCAGGCTCTGGCCTGGGCCAACGACTCCGATTACGGCCTCGCCTCATCCCTCTGGACCGCTGACACCGGTCGTGCAGCCCGCCTCAGCGCCCGCTTGCAATACGGCTGCACCTGGGTCAATACCCATTTTATGCTGACCAGCGAAATGCCCCATGGCGGCATGAAAATGTCGGGTTATGGCAAGGATATGTCGATGTACGGCCTGGAAGACTACACCACCGTCCGTCATGTAATGATCAAGCATTGAGTTGACCAACATCCGCAGGGTTGTCCGGTGTGATGCCCTGCGAGCATTCCGATACGATCACTCCTGCTTGGCAGCGGAGGATTGATGCGAGGTTCGGCCGCGGTCACGGCATCACCTTCCCTGCCGCCATTATGCCACCACCAGAACCCGCAGGCGGTCTGCCAACACGCCTTGCCACACCCCGCCTTGCCACACACCCTGCCTTACCGCATCACCAGCGCGGATCAGCACCCAGAGATGGCCGGTTAGTACGCCCTTGCTGTCAAAGCGGATGCCAACCCGGTTCGTTTTCATGTCATGGTAGCCATCGCCGTCGTGGTAAACATGGCTGCAATGCCGAATACCAGTAATCAGTAACATAGAAAGAGGTCAGCGAACCATGTTGAAAAAAGTTGAATGGGCCATTAACCCCCGGCGCACAGCGCTGATTATTGTTGATATGCAAAAGATTTTTTGCGAGCAGGACGGTGCCTTGTTTGTGCCGTCAAGCAGGGCCATTATTGCGCCCATCAAACGCCTGTCCGAATACATGCGTGCCGCGGCCATGCCAGTAATTTATTTACGCCATGTAGTGCGGGGAGATGGCTCTGACACCGGGCGTTTCCGCGACTTGTATCCGGATGCCGATGCCCAGTTTGCGCGTTCCAACCCGGCCATTGAAGTGATCGATGAGCTGCAGCCACAAGACGGTGACATTGTCGTCGACAAGTTGTTTTACAGTGGTTTTCATAACACCGATCTCGACATGATCCTGCGGATGAAAGACATCGATACCCTGATTGTCTGCGGCACGGTGACCAATGTCTGCTGTGAAACGACCATGCGGGATGGTGTACACCGCGAATACCGGATGATTGCGCTAAGCGATGCCAATGCGGCCATGCCCTATCCGGATATGGGGTTTGGTGAGGTGTCGGCAGACGAGGTACAACGCATTGCCCTGACGGCGATGGCCTACGAATTTGGTGAAGTCACCAATACTGCCGATCTGATGCAGCGCATCCATAACGCGCTGCAAAACGAATGATTAACGTCTGATACGCCCTCTGCCGACAGCGGGCATGGGAGTTTTATGTTGTTTACAGGCGTTCTGCTGTCCATTGCGGCCTCCGTGTTGTTTGGCCTGCTGTCGTATTACAGTGTGTTGTTATCGCCTCTGGATGGGCCGTCGGTCTTCGGCTGGCGGATCATTTTTTCACTGCTGATCTTTGCTTTGCTAGTGCTGTTTAGCCGCAGCAGCCAGCGTGTTTGGACCGATATCCGACGTTTGTTTGGCCGCCCCGGCAATGGCTTCTCGACCTTGCTCTGTAGCGGCCTGATTGCAATGCAACTCGCGCTGTTTGGCTGGGCACCGATGAACGGTGAAGGTCAGGCGCTGGCGATGGGGTATTTTCTGCTGCCTCTGCTTATGGTGGTGATCGGGCGCTTTCTGTATCACGAAACTATCCGTCCATTACAAGCACTGGCGGTGACTCTGGCGCTGGCCGGGGTGCTGGCCGGATTGATATTGCATGGCCACTTTTCACCGGTATCCCTGATTGTAATGCTGGGTTTTCCACCCTATTTCATGCTCAGGAAACGGCTGGCCCTGAAAGGGTTGAGTGGTATTTTTATCGAGCATCTGGTGATGCTGCCCCCGGCCTTGATCATATTGTTTATGTGGGACTTTAATGCCGATTTTTTTGTGGCGCGGGAGGCGTCATCCTGGCCGGTACTGATCGGGCTTGGTCTACTCAGCAGTACGGCGCTGTTTTGTTATCTGGGAGCCGGGCAACGCCTGCCTTTTGCTCTGTTTGGTATGTTGGGTTATGTCGAACCGCTGTTGCTGTTTGTGGTGGCCTTGCTGTTGGGTGAGCCCTTTGTTGCAGCGGATCTGTGGATGTATGTCCCTATCTGGCTGGCGGTGCTGTTGCTGGTGCTTCATGGCGTCCGGCAGCTGGGCCGACAGCCACGGCCTGCACTACCTCGCTTCTGAAAAGCTGGATCTTTACAAAGCCGCACGGACTGAGGGCGTGAACTGCCAAGACGAAGTTATGCACAACATTCTGTACATGTATTTATCTTCAAGCTAGACTTGTGCTATATCCTGTACAGGTGAGATGCAAAATGAGAATTGTCTCTTTTACTGAAGCCCGAAATGGTCTAAAAGCCGTCTTGGACAATGTTATTAACGATGCGGATACTACTGTAATCACTCGTCGTGACTCTGAAGATGCTGTTGTAATGTCATTGGATTACTACAACAGCCTTATGGAAACTGTACATTTACTTCGCTCACCAGCGAACGCCGAACACTTAAATCGTTCAATTACGCAGTTTAAAACGGGTAAAACGACTCAGCGAGATCTTATTGATGAGTGACAGGTTATTATCATGGACTGATGAAGCCTGGAATAGTTACGTTTATTGGCAGACTCAAGACAAGAAAACCTTGAAACGCATCAATACCTTGATTACCGATGTTCAGCGTTCTCCGTTTGATGGAATTGGAAAACCGGAAGCCCTTAAAGAAAACCTTTCAGGCTTCTGGTCTCGCAGAATAGATGATACCAATCGTTTGGTATACGCCGTGGATGATACGGCAATTATTGTTATCTCGTGTCGCTACCATTACTAATAAGTGGCAGCTAACAATCAAATGTTGGGGACACAAACACGTGGGCTGCTTCGCAGGATACCCCACGCAGCCACAAAAAAGCCCCCGCAAGCGGAGGCAAATGCTTCTGCCAGATGCCGGAGCATTGGCAACCAGGCAAGGGAATCGATGAACGATTCAGCCCTGTTTTTGTACAAACGCCAGCGTGTCGTCCAGAGCCCGGCCCATTTTGTCGATGATTTCGTCGATCTGGGCTTCGGTCGTGATCAGTGGCGGACACAGCGCCAGTGATGACCCTGCCACCGGGCGACTGATCAACCCATGCTCCTGACAGGCGTTAGCTCCAAAGTAACCAACCTTGCCATCCGGGAAAGCAGCCTTGGTTTCCTTGTCCGCCACCATTTCAATGGCAGCGATCATGCCGGTACCACGCACTTCGCCCACTAACGGGTGGTCGTTGAATTCACGCAGCCGGGTTTGCAGGTAGTCACCGGTGGCTGCGGCTTTGGCAAAGAGGTTGTCGCGCTGATAGATTTCCAGGGTTTTTAATGCCACGGCACAGGCCAGCGGGTGGGCGGAATAGGTGTAGCCATGGCCAAATACGCCCAGCTTGTTGCAAGGGTCGATCATGGCTTCGTACATATCACCCCGGATCACGGAAGCTGAAATCGGCACATAAGCGGATGACAGCTGTTTGGCAAAACTCATCATATCGGGCTTGATGCCCATGGTGGTGGAGCCAAAGTCGTTGCCGGTACGGCCAAAGCCGGTGATCACTTCGTCGGCCCAGAACAGGATGTCGTATTTGTTCAGGATGGCCTGTACTTTTTCATAATAACCGGCAGGCGGTACGATCACGCCGGAGGCACCGGTAATCGGTTCAGCAATAAAGGCAGCGATGGTTTCCGGGCCTTCACGCACAATCATGGCTTCCAGATTGGCGACTATACGGTCAACAAACTGGCTTTCGCTTTCGCCGTCCAGCTTGCCGCGCAGGTAATGCGGTGCATCGGTGCGCAGAATCCCCATGGCCTCGACCGGCAGGTCAAAGTTGGCCTGGTTGATGGGCAACCCGGTCAGACAGGCGGCCGCAACGGTGACACCATGGTAAGAACGTTCACGGGCGATGATCTTGCGTTTTTCCGGCTTGCCGATGGCAGCAAAGTAGTAACGCAGCAGCTTGATCTGGGTGTCGTTGGCATCGGAACCGGAGCTGCCAAAAAAGACGCGGGCATTGTCGACCGGCACCATGGCGGTCAGTGTGTCTGCCAGCTGCATGCCGACATCGTGGGTTTTGCCGCTGAACATATGGGCAAACGACAGGGTTTCCATCTGTTTGGCAGCGGCTTCGATCAGTTCGGCATTATTGTAACCCAGTGAAGCGCACCACAATCCCGACATACCTTCGAGGTATTGCTTGCCCTGGTCGTCGTACACGTAGATACCGTCACCCCGAGCGATGTTCATCGTTTCGGTAGCGGCGAAGTTGGTGGTGGGGTAAATCATGTGAGACATAGCAACCTCGATATTCGTCACCCGGCTTGGCGGGATGGATGGGTAATAAGGGCGAGTTCTGCGGCAGGGCTCGTCCGCTGGTATATTGTTGTGCCTGGTTTATTGCGCCTGGTTGGATAACCGGGTCAGTGCTGGTGCTGATCCAGCGCCGGTATGGCGACGGCTGGATAACCGTCGCCAATCGGGTCTTCAATCCGCTGTTACAGCCCGCCGAGGCAGATCAGTTTGGTTTCGAGATAATCATCCAGCCCATACTTCGAGCCTTCGCGGCCCTGACCGGATTCTTTCACGCCGCCAAAAGGAATGGCTTCTGAGCTGATGGCGGTTTCGTTGACACCCACCATGCCAAAATCAATGGCTTCTGAAACCCGCCAGATACGGCTCAGGTTCTGGGTAAACACATACGCTGCCAGGCCATATTCGGTGCTGTTGGCCAATGCAATCGCTTCGTCATCGGTTTCAAAGCGGAAGACGGGGGCAACCGGGCCAAAGATTTCTTCGCGGAAAACACGCATATCCGGCGTGGCATCGGCCAGAATGGTCGGTTGATAGAAGCGGCTTCCCTGCTCCGCAGGCGCACCACCAATCACTACCCGTGCCCCTTGGGCAACGGCATCTTTGACTTTTTCATCCACCCCTTGGGCGGCCTTGTCGGTAATCAACGGGCCATGGGTGGTATTGCTATCCTGACCGGCACCCAGACGGAATTCACTCACGGCCTCTGACAGACGTTCGATAAAACGGTCGTAAATACCGGACTGTACCAACAGGCGATTGGAACAGATGCAGGTCTGACCGGAATTGCGGAATTTGGAAATCAACGCGCCGTTAATGGCCTGATCCAGATCGGCATCATCAAAGATGATAATAGGGGCATTACCCCCCAGCTCCATGGAAGTGCGCTTGACGGTATCGGCGCATTGTTTCATCAGCAGCTTGCCCACCGGGGTTGAGCCGGTAAAGGTTACCTTGCGCACCAGAGGGCTACTGGTCAGTTCGTTCCCAATGGCGGGGGCATCGGAGCCGACAACCATATTGATCACCCCGGCCGGGACGCCGGCCTGTTGCGCCAGCACGCCCAGCGCCAATGCCGACAGCGGGGTTTCCGCTGCCGGTTTGCAGACGATGGTACAACCCGCGGCCAAGGCCGGAGCCATTTTGCGTGCCAGCATGGCGCTGGGGAAATTCCACGGTGTAATGGCGGCCACAACCCCCACCGGTTGCTTGATCACGATATTGCGGCGATCGGCTTGTGCCGCCGGAATCACATCACCATAAATACGTCGTGCTTCTTCTGCGAACCACTTGATATAGGAAGCACCATAAAGCACCTCGCCCTTGGCTTCTGCCAGCGGTTTGCCTTGTTCTGCAGTCAGGATCGACGCCAGTTCATCCACATGCTGAACCACCAGGTCGTACCAGGCTTCCAGAATCCGGCTGCGTTTGGTGGCACTGGTGGCCGACCAGCCGGGTAAAGCGGTATGAGCTGCATCAATGGCGCGGCGGGTTTCTGCCGCGCCCATATCCGCTACCGAGACCAGCGCGTCACCGGTTGCCGGATTATCGACCACCAGCGTGGTGTGCTGGTCGGCATCGACCCATGCGCCATTAATCAGTCCCTGTGTTTTTACCAGCAGGCTGTTTTGGAGTAACACATTCATAGTTTCTCGACCTGTTATTCGACTTTACGTTGTTATAGCGTGCAGAAATCTGCCAATAAATACAGCCAGATCATCGCTTATGTTGATAAAACCTTACGTATTATCGTCGCTGGGGAGTCCGGCCAGAAGCTGAGCCGCAAACCAGACCGCTCTGAAAGCTCCGGCCCATGCCTGTGGTGCTATCAAATCACTCTGGCTAACAGCAGGATATATCCCCCGGTGGGTATGGCGACCAGACAGCCGTCGCCCTATCTTGGGAGCATCGGGCCAGCCCCTCAATCCGCCCCAGAGAGACCTACGATGACAGCCACCTATCCTTCTTCATATTATGCTGCCTCGGCCAATCCACAGCCGCAACGTCCAGCCCTGCATGACCATATCACCGCTGATGTCTGCGTCATTGGTGCGGGTTACACCGGCCTGTCGACAGCGTTACATCTGGCTGAGCGCGGCTTTTCCGTTGTGGTTCTGGAAGCCAGCCGTATCGGCTTTGGGGCCTCCGGTCGTAACGGCGGCCAGATTGTTCACAGCTATAGCCGCGACATGGATTTTATTGCCCAGCATTACGGCCAGAAAACGGCCAATGCCATGGGCAAGATGGCGTTTGAGGGTGGGCAGATTATTCGCCGTCTGGTCAAGCAGTACGATATTCAGTGTGATCTCAAGGACGGCGGTATTTTTGCGGCCTGCAACCCGAAACAACTGCGCGAACTGGAAGCCAAAAAAGCCCTCTGGGAGCAGCACGGTCATCAACAGATGGAGATGCTCGATGCGCACCAGGTGCAGGAATATGTTGGTACCGAGCGCTACACCGGGGCCTTGCTGGATCATAGTGGTGGCCATATTCATCCGCTGAATCTGGCGCTGGGTGAGGCGGCGGCGATTGAATCAATGGGGGGCCGGCTCTTTGAAGACTCGCCAGTGATTGATGTCCAGCAAGGCAACCCGGCGGTGGTCAAAACCGCACGAGGGCAGGTAACGGCCAATTTTGTGATGGTGGCAGGCAATGCCTATCTCAATGGCCTGCTGCCGAAGCTGCAACAAAAAGCCATGCCCTGTGGCACCCAGGTGATTACCACAGCACCACTCAGTCCGGCGTTGCAGCGTCAGCTGTTGCCGGGGGATCACTGTGTTGAAGACTGCAATTATCTGCTGGATTATTTCCGCCTCAGTGGTGATGGCCGACTGATTTATGGCGGTGGTGTCACCTATGGCGCGCGGGAGCCTGACAAGGTGGAAGCGTTGATTCGCCCCAAAATGCTGAAAACCTTTCCGATGCTGAAAGACGTCAAGATTGACTATGCCTGGACCGGTAACTTCCTGTTGACGCTGATGCGGCTGCCGCAATTTGGTCGAATTGGCGACAATGTCTACTACGCTCAAGGCTACAGCGGCCATGGCGTTACCTCGACACACCTTGCCGGAGAATTGATCGCCAGTGCGATTCAGGGTCAGGCAGAACGTTTTGATGTGATGGCCAGCTTGCCGCAATACCCGTTCCCGGGCGGCCGTCTGATGCGCATTCCTTACACCGCCATGGGTGCCTTTTATTACGACATGCGAGACAAACTGGGGATCTAGCGACTCCAAACCACTGCCGCCCATTCAGCGGCAGTGGGCGGGTAATGCTTAATAACTTGAATTAGGCGCAGAGTCCGGATTGATTTCCCCATCCACTTCGTCTGGATCCACTCCGTTTTCCAGCAATATCTCCCTGACAGCCGCGATTTGATCCAGCACTATCTGGTAGCGATCGCCGTATTCATACTTTGTAACCTCTATGGCTTTTGGCATATAGGTAAAGGCTATCTTGAACGCATACAGTGCCGGTTCACTCATTTTATCGCTCATACAACATACCTCTTCAAATCCATTGTCATGTCTGCGGCTACCCGTATTGCCGCTGCAGACGTTACCTGGCACGGTCAGTCTGCTACCCTGAACGTCCTGTTAATGACAATACGCTCAAAATACTAAAGCAATATCATCAGCAACTACAACAGCAAAACGGCGACTTTTGCCCGTCACTTACCCCAACCTAACCCTGACCTAACCCCTTTTGCGTACCCTCACGGGGGAATACCCCTGATGCATCAATCGTCATAAATTTTTCCCCACAATAATTTTTCTGTAGCAGGAGAAAAGACATGACTCAACGCGTTGCGATTATTGGCGCTGGCCCAAGCGGCCTGGCCCAACTCCGAGCCTTTCAGTCCGCCCAGTCCAAAGGTGCCGACATTCCTGAACTGGTTTGTTTCGAAAAACAATCCGACTGGGGCGGCCAGTGGAACTACACCTGGCGCACCGGTCTGGATGAGAACGGCGAACCCGTGCCCAGCTCCATGTACCGCTATCTGTGGTCCAATGGCCCGAAAGAAGCACTGGAATTTGCCGACTACAGCTTTGATGAACACTTTGGCAAACCCATTGCCTCCTACCCACCACGTGAAGTGCTGTGGGACTACATCAAGGGTCGAGTGGAAAAAGCCGATGTCCGCAAGTACATCCGTTTCAACTCCCCGGTTCGTCATATTGAATACAACAAAGCCGACGACAACTTCACTGTCTCGGTTCACGACCACAATAACGACACCGTATACGAAGAAGTTTTTGACTTTGTGGTAGTGGCCAGCGGTCACTTCTCAACCCCATTTGTACCGGAATACCCAGGCTTCGAAAGTTTTGGCGGCCGTATTCTGCACGCTCATGACTTCCGTGATGCACTGGAATTCAAAGACAAGGACATCCTTGTTGTTGGCTCCAGCTACTCTGCTGAAGACATCGGTTCCCAGTGTTACAAATACGGCGCTCGCTCTATTACTTCCTGCTACCGCAGTGCGCCGATGGGTTACAAATGGCCAGCCAACTGGGAAGAAAAACCGGCCATGACCCACGTTGAAGGCAACACCGTGTTCTTTTCTGATGGCAGCAGCAAACAGGTCGATGCCATTATTCTGTGTACCGGTTACCTGCACTCGTTCCCGTTCCTGCCAGAAGAGCTGCGCCTGAAAACCAACAACCGCCTGTGGCCTCTGGGTCTCTACAAAGGCGTCGTCTGGGAAGAAAACACCAAGTTGTTCTACCTCGGCATGCAAGACCAGTGGTACAGCTTCAATATGTTTGATGCCCAGGCCTGGTACACCCGTGACGTCATCATGGGCCGTATTCCTTTACCATCGAAAGCAGAGATGGAAGCACACAGTGCCCAGTGGCGTGAAAACGAGCTCAAGCTGGAAACCGACAAGGAAAACTACGAGTTCCAGGGTGCCTATATTCAGGATCTGATCGACGATACCGATTACCCGAGCTTTGATATTCCGGCGGTGAACGAGACGTTCCTGATCTGGAAGAAACACAAGAAGCAAGACATCATGACCTTCCGTGATTATTCCTTCCCGTCAGTAATGACCGGCACGCCGTCTCCGGCTCACCACACGCCGTGGTTGTATGCCCTGGACGACTCCCTTGAGGCTTACCTCAACGACGAACCCAAGCCCGAAGAAATCAAGCGCGCCGCTGGGGAATAATTCCTCAGCTTGCCCTCTCTGGCACCACGGTGGCAGAGAGGATTTGCCCAAGCCGTTTGTTCTATCCCTGCGCGCCATGCGCATCTTTGTCAGATTCCATCGAGGCCCATACCATGACTGTTACCAAGATTCCTGCACCTTCCGTTGAGGTAATCACCGACGACCTGGCCGGTTGGTCCAAGGTCGAAGGCAATCCCACCATGAAAACCTGGATTGAATACACCTCCCCGGATGAATCCATGATCGCCGGTTGGTGGGAAGCCACCCCGGGCACCTATTACGCTGAATACGCTGGCTGGGAATTTATCCACGTCATTGAAGGCAAGGCCATCATCACCCCGGATGGCGGTGAAGCGGTTGAAATCGGCGCTGGTGATGCCGTGACTCTGGAGGCCAATTTCAAAGGCCATTGGAAAATCATTGAGCCGATCAAGAAGCACTTCACCATCAAACTGAAGTAACGCCCCACCGTACGTATCCCCGCCAATCCGGCCCTCTGGCCCGATATGGATTAGCGGGGATCGCCAGCCCATCCCGCTTTCCTGTCTCTTGCCTGCCTCTTGCCTGATTATTCCCTGCCTCTTCCCACCCTCGGATCGTCTCTGCTACATTTGAGTGCCTGATCAATAACCCCATGCACCACTGCCAAGCATGCTCGACCGAACCCGGTTCCACCCTGGCGCTTTTGCATCCCGAACGACCTGATATTCCACACTCAAACGCCCATAATACCGGGGAATAAAATAAAACCGGGTTATCTCTCTCAGTTGGTCAGAATTTTGCTTATCTAAAATACTGTCCAAACGGTCAATTTTTTTAAACCGGCAATGTCACTTGCCACTACAGGAGAAGGACGGATGAAACGACGTCAATTTCACAAGCTGATCAGCGGTCTGGCCGCCGGAACCCTGATGGCTGCTCTTTCTATTCCCGCCGCGATGGCAGCTGATCCGTTTAAGGTTGGTTTTGTGTATGTCGGCCCAATCGGCGACCACGGCTGGTCTTATCAGCACGATCAGGGCCGCCTGTCGGTTGAAGAGTATTATGGTGACAAGGTTGAAACCACTTACGTTGAAAACGTAGCCGAAGGTGCGGACGCCGAGCGTGTGATTCGCAACCTCGCCAAAACCGGCCATGACCTGATCTTCACCACCTCGTTCGGCTTTATGAACCCGACCCTCAAAGTCGCCAAACAATTTCCCAAAGTAAAGTTTGAACACGCTACCGGTTACAAAACGTCCAAAAACATGGGCACTTACGTTTCCACCACTTACGAAGGCCGTTACATTGCTGGCTACGTGGCATCCCAGGTCACCAAGTCCAACAAGGTCGGCTACATTGCCTCGTTCCCGATTCCGGAAGTCATCCGTGATATCAACACCGTGCAACTCGCACTGAGCAAATACAACCCGGAAGCTGAGTTGAAAATCATCTGGGTCAACAGCTGGTTCGATCCGGGTAAAGAAGCGGATGCTGCCAACGCCATGATGGACCAGGGTGTGGATGTCATTCTGCAGCACACCGATTCACCTGCCGCCATGCAGGCTGCTGAACGTCGCGGCAAATACGCCGTTGGCCAGGCATCCGATATGTCCTCGTTTGGACCTAAGGCTCACCTGATGTCGGTCGTTGACGAATGGGGCCCGCACTACATCAATACCGTTAAAGCCGTTATGGATGGCACCTGGACAGCTTCTGCCCACGTCGAAGGCATGAAAGAAGGCGCGATTGTGGTACCTGGCTTCAACAAAAGCATTCCTGCCGATGTCGTCACTCATGCTGAAGAACTGATCGCAGGCATCAAGGATGGCAGTGTTTATCCTTTCACTGGCCCTCTGAAAGACAACAAGGGCGAATTGAAAGTACCGGCTGGTACCAAAATGACCTTCGCCGATCTGGAAAAAATGAACTGGTATGTTGAAGGCATCAAAGCCGACATTCCGAAGTAATACACCGGGTAACGGCCATCATGACACCTTCACCATGATGGCCGGTCGGGCCCAACCGCAAAGAATACCGCTCGGTTAGCTGGTATTACCTGTCCTCTCTTATCACCAGACAAGAGGCGGACAGGTTTTTTTATTGGATCTCCGCTTATGAATATTCCCCTGATTGATATCTCCCCTCTGTACCAGCAAGACCATGACGGCAAGGTACAGGTTGCCAACGCCATCGACCATGCCTGCCAGCACAGCGGTTTTTTCTATATCACCGGCCACCCCATCAGCCGTGAACGTATGGCTGACATGCGCCAACTGGCGGAAGAATTCTTCGCTCTCCCCGCCGCAGAAAAACTCAAGATCAATATTCGCTTGTCCGCCAACCACCGTGGTTATGGCGAAACCGCCGCCGAACAGCTTGATCCAAGCCATCCCGGCGACTGGAAAGAATCCTTTGATATGGGCCTCAACCTGCCCGCCGATCATCCTCTGATCGGCCCGGAACGCCCCTTGTATGGCCCCAACCAATACCCGGATGCCATTGAAGGTTTTCAGGCCAAAATGGAAGCTCATTACTGGGATATGCTGGCGCTGGGCAAAAATATTCTCAGTGCCCTCGCCATCGCACTGGAGCTGGATGAAACGTTTTTCGACGACAAGTTCGACCACCCGCTCAGCGTGCTGCGTTTTTTACACTACCCTGAACGGCCAGACACAACAGCACAAGCAGCCATGGGCGCAGGTGCCCACAGCGACTACGGCTGTATTACCATTCTTTGGCAAGATGAGATTGGCGGCTTACAGGTACAGGACGTCAACGGCCACTGGGTTGATGCCCCACCGATTGCAGATACCTTTGTGATCAACATCGGCAATATGATGGCGCGCTGGAGTAACGACCGTTACAAATCGACGCCACACCGGGTATACAGTCCATCCGGAGCCGAGCGTTATTCCATGCCGTTTTTTGTTGAACCGGATTTTGATACCGACGTCAGCTGCCTGCCAAACTGCTGCAGCGAAGGCGAAACGCCCAAATACGAGCCGATTTCTGCCGGAGACTGGATGATTTATTGCTTCAACAGCACCTACGCCTATCGAGCGGAAGAAAGCTGAGTCCGTCCGCCCGTATCCGCCCGGAGCAGTTATCCGGGTGGATACGTCTTGCGGGCGGGATTGACGACGTTATTACTGACTGATTTTACCGAATGCCCGCACGCGGCTGATGCCACCATCCGGGAAGATATTGACCCGGATATGTGTCACGGCTCCCAGCCCCTGCAACTGTTCCTTGAACGTATGTTCCTGGTTCATCTGCAATTTCTGCGATGGCAACAGCTCCTGCCAGTACAGGCTTTGTGCTTCGATCTGGTCATCAGAACCACCGGTGACACAGGCAGCCTGAATCGAGCAGCTATCCGGGTAGTTACCCTTGAAGTGCAGGGTATCGATGATCAATTCCTCGATTGTGCCCTTGTGGCCCAGGGCCAGAATCACCCAGTCAAAACCCGGAGTACGGCGACGGGCCGTTTCCCAGCCATCCCCCATATTGATACCACGACCCGGTGCAATCAGATTGCTCATATGGCCAAAGTGCTGGTCATTACACGCCAGCGCCCGCCCTCCGTTAAGAGCCGCAGCAAGATCGATCGATTCATCCGCAGACTGGGTCGACCAGTCCCGGTACGGCACACCGTAAACCTTCAAACGCGCCACACCACCATCAGGAAAGATATTCAGGCGCAAATGCGTCCAGGGTTGGTCGGACGCAATCGGGTGCACATGCTGGCTGTTGCCCTGCAATGACACCGACGGCAACACCTCTTGCCAGACCGTATCGTTATTCGGGTCCCCTTCGGGACAAAAACAACCCTCCAAAGACGCCGACGGCGGATAGTTGCCGGTAAAGTAACGGGTATCGATATCCACCGCCTTGATCACGCCCGCCACCCCCAGGCGCACAACCGCATGGTCATAACCCGGCCCGCGTTTACGGCGTGACTCCCAGCCGTCCATCCATTTGCCGTTGTCGTCATAGACACCTTCCTGCCAGACCGGCTCTTCCGGGTTCAGCATCCGATCGGCGGCGGCAAACCAATCGTCGGTCACGGCGATTACTTTGGCACCCAGGCGGGCGCTGGCGAGGTTAACGTATTGACGCAGTTGTTCTGTATTCATGCTGTTGGGGCCTACTTGGAATGGGGAGGGAAGTGTTCATGCCAATGCCGGGCGATATCGACCCGACGGCAGAACCAGACGTCTTCGTGGCTGCTGGCGTATTCAATAAAACGCTGCAGCGATGCCAATCGGCCAGGTCGGCCAATCAGGCGGCAGTGCAATCCGATCGACAGCATTTTGGGGGCGCTTTCGCCTTCGGCGTACAGCACATCAAAGCTGTCTTTCAGGTACTGATAAAACTGCTCTCCGCAGTTAAATCCTTGTGGAGTGGCAAACCGCATATCGTTACTGTCGAGGGTATAAGGAATCACCAGATGCGGTTTTTCCGGGCCATCGACCCAATACGGCAGGTCGTCGTCGTACGCGTCGGAGTCGTACAGAAAGCCACCTTCTTCCATCACGACGTCGCGGCTGTTGGGGCCGGTACGCCCGGTGTACCAGCCTAACGGCCGTTCGCCGGTAATATTGGTCAGAATCTCGATGGCTTTTTGCAGGTGCTCGGCCTCTTCGGTCTTGTCCATGTACTGATAATCGATCCAGCGGTAACCATGGCTACAAATCTCATGACCGGCTGCCACCATCGCCTTGATGACTTCAGGGTGACGCTCAGCGGCCATCGCCACGGCAAAAATCGTCAGCGGAATATTATTCCGTTCAAACAGTTTCAATACCCGCCAGACACCAGCCCGGCTGCCGTATTCATAGATCGATTCCATGCTCATGTGTCGTACCCCGGCTAACGCCTGGGCACCGGGCATTTCCGACAGAAAGGCTTCGGACTCTTTATCGCCATGCAAGACACAGCGCTCGCCACCTTCTTCGTAGTTGAGCACAAACGACAACGCCAGGCGGGCCTTGTTGGGCCACTGTGGATGGGGTGGCTGGTCGCCATAACCGATCAGGTCGCGGGGATAATCCGAATTCATGATGCCTCCTGAGTGCCGCCGCCGGTGGCTGCGACAGGTGTAAACTGAACACAATAACCAAAAACATTGTATACAATATTTTCATCAAGACTAGCTTAATTAGCCGTAAATAAACACTATAGAATCAAAAAACTGCTCTAAAAAAGCCAACAACTGGTTTATAACCCATCATCTTTGTATACAATTTATTGAAATGTTAGTATCCAGTCTCAGCGATTTGCCAGCAGTGGAATTCAAAACACCTCATGATCACCGAACAACAGCCTCAGACCAGCCACCGCGGGGTACAGGATGCCCGGATTTACCAATCCATCTTTGAAGCCATCCTCGAACAACGTTTGCTGCCTGGCACCAAGCTGAACGAAGCAGCACTGGCCGAGGTATTCAGCGTCAGCCGCACGATTATCCGCCGCGCCCTGGCCCGACTGGCACAAGACGGCGTGATTGAGCTGATTCCGAACAAAGGGGCGACCGTTGCCAGCCCGACCCCCGAACAGGCTAACGACACCCTGGTGGCCCGCCAACTGGTCGAAGAAGCGGTCTTGAAACTGGTGTTGGCTATCCCGCCATCCCCGGCCAAAAGCAAAGGGATTAAACAGCTGCGCAAGCTGATAGCACGGGAACAACGTGCCTTTGAAACCGGCGACAAAGGCAACGGCCTGCGGTTGTCTGGGGAGTTTCACCTGTTGTTGGCCGAGATGGCCAACAATCAGGCACTGGCCGGATTCCTGTCACGCCTGGTATCACAAACCTCTCTGATCATTGCCACCTACGAATCACCACACCAGCACCGCCATTGCTCATACGAAGAACATATGTCATTAGTAGATGCCATTGAGTCCGGTCAGACTGCCGAGGCTATCCAGCTGATGAATCATCATATGGAACATATTCAGCTCAAGTTGCAGTTAAGCCGCGATCTGAGCACCCCAGACCTGCACCGGATATTTGCCAGCCAGACCAGCTGACGTATTCACCTGCCCCTAGCCAGAGGAATTGCCATGCCCGTCACACTTGAGCCGATCCCCCTCACCCGAGCAGCCTTCCAGGCCTTTGGTGATGTGATTGAAACCGCCGATCGCGACCATTTTGCTATTAACGATGGGTATGCCGACCGTTTTCATAACCTCGCAGATCTCGATCTGACCGAGCAACAGGGCAAACCGTTGGTGAGTATCTTCCGGGCGCGGCCCCGACCACGACCGATTGCAGTGGATATGATGGAACGCCACCCACTCTCCAGCCAGGCTTTTATTCCGCTGTGTCAAACGCCGTTTCTGGTCCTGGTGGCACCTGCGGGAGAGCCACCCCATCCCGACAACCTGACGCTGTTTAGAACCAATGGGGCTCAGGGGGTGAATTTTCATCGCGGGGTCTGGCACTTTCCATTACTGGTGGAAAAAGAAAATCAGCAATTTCTGATTATTGACCGTGGCGGCGAGGAGAAAAACTGCGACCTGCATTATTTTGCCGACGATATCCGCGGTGAAATTGCATAACCGCTGTGTGTTTGCGCCAGGTAACCAGTAGCCAGCCGGGTAAAACAAACAGCTGGAGCAGCACCAGATGTCTTCCAACACTGGAACACGGTGCTGATCCAACCTGCCCAATCACCCTTGTTTATCCACACGGGGCTTGCCCTGATGCACCACTTGCCGTAATCCTTCGCCCTCCAGTCGATAGGCCTTGGCAAAGCCAGTGATATAACTTCCATGCTGCGGCATCAGCCGGAACAGATGGAAGTCTCCCAATCCGCGTAACACCTGCAAGGTCGGGCCGAGATGTTGCGCCATGGCATCCAGAATGATGTTCCGCTCACTGGAGGCAAGGTCGGCATCCCCACGATCAGCCTGTTCCACCACCTCGGCACAGGCATATACCGTGGCCCGGGTACGGGCAAAGATATTACGGGCGCGCTCTTCCGGCTCGATCCAGAACAGACTGACGTTCGGGTTGGCTTGCAGATTCCGGGTGTGGCTGGCCAACTCGGACAGAAAGACGTAAAAACAGCCGTCCTGCTGGATAAACGGCGCATAACTGGTTTCCGGCTCGCCGCTGGCGTTAACCGTCGCCATGGTCAGGCTGTTAAAACCGGCAATAAAGGCGTGGAAATCATCGCTGATTGACACCAGCGTTTCTTCCCCAGAGTCTTCCGGGTTAGCCGTGGTGGGATTATTGTTGTTCATTGTGCTTTTCCTGACGTCAAAGTGGCCATCTTCAGGTTTATCCTGTATCCGTTGTCAGCTGGCTCCCAGGCATGCAATATCATCCGGGAAGCAGCTGAGCTATACCTGAAATGATCAGGAGATTGATTATGAAAAAACGATCCAAAGATAATCGTCCACCGTTAAACAAAGATGCTGTACGTCGTTCAGTGGCCAGTTCAACCGCGATTGAGACAGGTGAAAGTAGCTTCAAGATTGAAGCCAGACTGAAATCGGGTGAACGCCGCTTTCCAGACCTGACGCTGGCCAACTGAAATAACTAGGGTTTTCCGGAGACACAACAAAAGGGAAGTCTCTCTTCAATTGCTCTGTTGCCAATTTCATCTTTAAGCGTCAGGCCACGAAGATTCTTTAATACGCCAGCCTCTGCACCAGGCTGCCATACACCTTCATCGGTGCTGATTTCATATTTACTCATTAAGCCGCTACTCCCGATATATAACGGAGTTAATCATGGTGTTACGGGCGGCGCAGGCCCGCCCGTATTCTGCTATTCGGCAAACCGGTCCGTGGCCTGAATCAGCTGATCCAGAATACCGGGTTCCGTCATGGCATGTCCGGCAGCTTCCACAATGTGTAATTCCGCCTCCGGCCAGGCCTTCGCCAGCTGCCAGGCATATTTCAATGGGCATGGCATATCAAAGCGGCCATGGACAATAACGCCGGGAATGCCGTGGAGTTTGTCGGCATCACGCAGCAGCTGGCCGTCGTCCAGCCAGCCTTTGTTGCTAAAGAAGTGATTTTCAATGCGGGCAAAAGCCAGCGCAAACTGGTCGCCGCCGAAGTCATCGACCAAATCTGCGTCGGGCCGCAGGGTAACGGTGCCGCCTTCCCATTGGCTCCAGGCTTTGGCGCAGGCAATTTTTTCGGCGGCGTTGTCGCCGGTCAGGCGCTGGTGATACGCCAGCATCATATTGCTGCGTTCCGCTTCCGGAATGGGGGCCTGGAATTTCTCGAATTTTTCCGGGTGCATTTCCGACACGCCATACTGGTAGTACCAATCCAGCTCGGCTTGAGTCAGCGTATAAATGCCGCGTAATACCAGTTCAGACACCCGCTCAGGATGGGTTTCAGCATAGGCCAGTGCCAGGGTCGATCCCCAGCTGCCACCAAACACCTGCCACGTTTTAATGCCGAATGTTGCTCGCAGCCGCTCGATATCAGCAACCAGATGCCAGGTAGTATTGGCTTCCAGACACGCATGAGGGGTGGAGCGTCCGCAACCACGCTGGTCGAACAGCAGCACGTCGTATTTGGCCGGATCAAACACCCGACGATGGTGATCACTGCAGCCTCCACCCGGCCCACCATGCAGAAACACCGCCGGTTTTGCCCCTGGTGTCCCCACCCGCTCCCAATAAATCTGATGGCCATCACCGACGTCGAGCATGCCGCTGTCATAGGGTGCAATGGCGGGGTAATAGCCGCGCAAGCTGTTGTTTGCCGCAGAGGTGGTCATAGTCGTCCTTCCGTTGGGGTCAGCAGGCTAAACCTGACATGGCCGGAGGTTACAAAAAAAGGCCCGGCAAGATGTCTGGCATCGATGCTGCAAGCCCTGGTACTTACAAGATTACCGCAGCCAGCGGCCCCAGCCAAAGCGGCGAGGTCATATGAAACCACGGCCCAAAGCCCATTTCTGTGCGCTTTTGGGGACAGTGTCTTCTCTCAGGGCATAGTGCGGAAGATCAGCCTGTATGTCTGCGGATACGCGGTTCTTGCCGGGTGCGGCAATATTTTGCTAACTGATTGTTTTTAATGAAATAAATGATTTTTACCCACAATTCTGACCGATTGGCCAGTTTTTTGCTTTTTATTCAGCAACTTGACCGATTGGTCAGCAAAGTATTCCGACAGTATGCATCTTTACCAACATCTGCTCCTTCAGCCCGGTTCTGCCAATGGCTGACGGCAATCATCCTCAGGGAGATAACCATGTCCGACCATCAATCCAATGATCTACTGTATCCACTGGATGCCAGGCCTGGCGCTCTGGAATCCAGCTTCGCCGCCATCCAGCATGTACTGGCCAGTTTTGTCGGTATTATCACGCCAACGCTGATTGTCGGTGGTGTTTTGGGGCTGGGTGAACATATTCCGTACCTGATCAGTATGGCGCTGATGGTGTCCGGCGTTGCCACGGTGATCCAGGCACGTCGCCCATTCGGTATTGGTGCGGGCATGATCTGTGTACAGGGAACCAGTTTTGCGTTTTTAAGCTCGGTACTGGCGGCCGGTTTTATTGCCAAGGGCAAGGGCGGCGGCCCGGAAGAGATTCTGTCGCTGATTTTTGGCGTGTGTTTCCTTGGTGCCTTTGTTGAAATTTTCCTGAGCCAGTTCTTGCACAAGCTGAAGTCGGTGATTACGCCGCTGGTGACGGGGATTGTTATTACCATCATTGGTGTCAGCCTGATCAAGGTTGGCATGACGGATTTGGCCGGTGGCTTCAAATCACCGGATTTCGGTAGCCCGGCGAACCTGGCATTGGGTGGACTGGTGCTGCTGAGTATTATTGTGCTGAACCGCTCTTCCAACAGCTGGATTCGCTTGTCGTCTATTGTAATCGGCCTGGTTATCGGGTTTGTCGCCGCCGCATTTATGGGCAAAATCAGCTTCGACAACCTGGCCAGCCTGCCGGCTTTCAGTATTCCGGTACCGTTCAAATATGGCTTCTCATTCGACTGGACGGCGTTTGCTCCTATCGCACTGATTTATCTGATCACCGCCATTGAATCCACCGGCGACCTGACCGCCAACTGCATTGTGTCGCATCAGCCTATCAAGGGTGAGAGCTACATCCAGCGAGTCAAGGGCGGCGTCCTGGCCGATGGTATTAACTCCTTGCTGGCAGCTCTTTTTAACAGCATGCCCAACACCACTTTCAGCCAGAACAATGGCGTGATCCAGCTGACCGGTGTTGCCAGTCGCTACATTGGTTATTACATCGGTGCGGTACTGTTTATTCTGGGTATGTTCCCGATTATTGGGGGCGTACTGCAGAATATTCCCAAGCCGGTACTGGGTGGCGCTACGCTGGTGATGTTTGGCACCGTGGCTGCCGCAGGGGTCAAGATTCTCGCCACCGAACACCTGGATCGCCGCAAAATGCTGATCATGGCAGTTTCGTTTGGCATGGGTCTGGGCGTGATCATGACACCTAACCTGCTGGCTGAAATGCCCAAACTGGTGCAGAGCATCTTTGGTTCTGCCATCACCACAGGTGGTCTGGCCGCAATTATCATGAGCGCCCTGCTGCCGGAAGAGAAAACCACCGCTGCAGCGCAAGCCACCATGACAACCGCAACAGAGAAAACCGCTGGCACTGTGTCCTGATTCGAAGATATCGACGACATGGACTGTTAAGATAAGGCCGCCTCTGGGCGGCTTTTTCAGCTCTGCCGCATTTCAGGCTACAATGCCGACACTTTCGATAGAATCAGATAATCTCATGTCTTTAAATATTACGTCCCACGGCCATGAAAAAACCGCCGGTGACATCCGCCAGCGTAACGAGAAAATGATCCTCGCCGCCGCCGAGCAAGAATTTGCTGCTTTCGGTTTCAAAGGCGCCAGCATGCGCGAAATAGCCAATCGTGCCGAGCTACCCAAGGCCAATATTCACTATTATTTCAAAAACAAACTGGGCCTGTATCTGGCGGTCCTGAGTGACATCATCGATCTTTGGGATGGCACCTTCAGCAAAACCATGAATGCCGACGATAACCCGGCCGAAGCGTTGCCAAACTATATCCGCAAGAAAATCGAGTTTTCCTACCAGTATCCACTGGCGTCCAGAATATTCGCCACCGAGATCATCAGCGGCGGCCCCAATCTCGAAGATTATTTCAGCAACGGCTATGCTGAATGGTTTGAATCCAGGGTGGAAGTGTTTCGGGAATGGCAACGACGCGGCAAAATAAGCGCCAATATCGACCCGGCGCATCTGATCTTTTTACTCTGGTCCAGCACCCAACACTACGCTGATTTCCATATCCAGATCGCCTCGGCCCTGGGTAAAAGCGAACTCACCCCGGCCGACTTTGATGCCGCAACCGATACCCTGACGCATATTATTCTGACAGGTTGCGGGGTCAGCGAGCCGGGAACAGCCACACTGGGCAAGGTCAGTCTTCCTGCTGGGCCAGCCGTTCCTGATGCCGTGCCAACACCCGGGATGCCTTGATTCTCAGCCTTGGCGGTTTGATTGGCTTGTGCAGAAAATCCAGCTGTTGCCAGATAATCTCCTGGGCCACTTCCTCACTGGTATCGCCAGTGATAATCAGTGCGGCAACCCCGGGCAAGGTTTGCCAAACCCGCTGTACCAGCTCACAACCGCTGTATGACCCAGGCATCCGGTAATCAACCAGCATTAACGCAGGCTGATAACCCTGCTCGATGGCTGCCAGGGCATCCTCTGTCGTCACAAAACCGGAACAGTCACTGCCCCAGGATTGCAGCAAATCGGTCATGGCATTAACAATGGCGGCCTCGTTATCCACCACCATAACCGCCAGCCCCTTGAACACATCCTGATTCAGAGCACTGGATTCGCGGTTCTGATCCAGCACTGCGTCTTCCGGTAACGACTCCGCCAGCGGCAGCGTTACCACAAACTCCGTCCCGGCACCCAGTACCGAGTGCACCTTTACTGGCAGTTCCAGCAATAACAGAATCCGCCGGACAATCGCCAACCCCAGCCCCAGGCCTTGATGCCGGTCGCGCTCCTGATTGTGTACCTGAAAAAATTCATCAAAAATGCGGCGGCAATTCTCGGCGGTAATACCGATGCCGGTATCCCGGACATGTAACTGCAAGTGATCTTCTGGCCCAAGGGTACAATAGATATCGACCTTGCCCTGTTCGGTATAACGGAACGCATTCACCAGCAAGTTGGTTAATACCCGCTCCAGTAAAACCGGATCGGTCCTGACGGCACAATGGCGACAACCAATCTGGAACGCCAGGCCCCGGATCTGCGCCTCAAGCTGGAACTGGGGTTCCATCCTTGCCAATAATTCATCGAGATAAAATACCACCGGATTGACTGCCACCACCCCGGCATCAAAACGGGAAACGTCAAACAAGGCATCCAGCAACTCATGCAAGGAAGCCACCCCCTTCTGGATATTGGCCAGCCCTTGCTGCTGCTGTGGGGTAGTAACCAGAGCAGCCAGCGATTCACTGTACAGACTGACCGCCTGCAGGGGCTGGCGCAAATCGTGACTGGCAGCGGCAAAAAAATGGGACTTCTCGCGGTTGGCGGTATTGGCGCGCTCGGTTTCCTGCTGCAGGTCTTCGATCAGATCAAGGTTTTCGTATTTCAGCTGGATCGACTGATCAATCACCCGGTGAACAGTGCTGCTGAAGCTGAACGTTGCCAGCAGGTAAACGATCCCGCCAAACCCCATCCAGCCGTAAAACCATTCGTCCTCCAGAAACATGCGCCCCAATAACGGCAGCATCAGAGGGGAGGCGAACAAGCGGTAAGACACTGGCCGCGATGACAGCGACACCAGACTGCCTGCAATCATGCTGACAAACGTCAGAATCAGAAATGCGACATTCTTGATCTCCGTGCCATCAAAAAAATGCCAGCCCCCGGCACCCCAGATACAGCCTGTCAGAAAGATCAGCAGCATTTGCTGACGGTCGTAATTCCTCAGTCTCTGGCTATTGCTATTGACCTTGTCCGGCTTGTACAAGCCAAAATGCAGCAGCCGAATCGCCAGGATCGCAACCAGGGCGCTTTCCCACAGCAGTAGTGAATTACTCTGGCGGTCGGCCCAGAAAATAAGTAGCAAGGGCATGCTGCCGAACAGGTTGCCGATCAGAATCATCGGCGTGTTACGCCGGACGATCAGAATTTTTTCGGCTTCAACTTTGATGTTGGGTGCGTTGTCGTTGTTTTCGGCATCATCGACAAAGGGATGGGTGTGGAAAAACATGTCTAGTCCAGGCCCAGTTGTTGAGCCTTCTTGATGGATTCGGAACGGCTTTTGGCACCCAGCGCCATAAAAATAGCGCTGATATGGCTTTTGATGGTGGCCACACTCAGACTCAATTGAGCAGCGATTTCGATATTGGAAAGCCCCTTGCACACCAGTCGCAAGACCTCGAGTTGACGTGGTGTCAGGTTGTGCAGCGAGGCCCATTGTTGATCCGACAGCGAGGCCAGATCCTGTTCGGCATCGATCTCGGTGCAGTACACCAGCTTGCCATCGAGCACATCCTGGATGGTTTCGATGATTTTTTTGCCCGAAGAGGATTTTGAAATAAAGCTCATTGCTCCCAGCTGTTTGGCCCGCTGGATATCTGCCGGGTCTCGGGAAGCGGAAACAATAATAACGGGGGTCAGGTTGCTCTGGTCCCGCAGGGCTTGCAGCAGATCAAAGCCATCAATAATGGGTAAGCGCAGATCAATCAGGGCAATATCGTAATCCCCCTTGCGCAAGTATTTAAGGGCATCCTGACCATTGTGCACTGACTCAACATCGGCCTGCAGATCCGAACCCATCAAGACACTCTTGAGTCCGTCCACAAACATTTGATGATCATCAACCAGAAGGATTTTTATACTCATATATTATAATTTTTACCCATGAGTACAACATTATGGGGCATTTGCTCGCTGAAGAACGGTATTGGCGGTCACTTTAAACATAACAAGCGGGAAAATGAACAGAGTGCTCAATGTTGCGAGCCATTGCAGAGGCGACAAACAAAGGCACAACAAGGCAACAACGACACCCATGCCGAAGCACAGGTGTCGGTTTGTGCCAGTTTGTACCAGACTGATCAAGCCCGTTATTGCTGCTCCAGCCAGCGTCCCAGTACTTCCCGTTCGGCATCGGTCATCCCGCTTTTGTTCATAAACGGCATATCGTGGGTATGCACCGCCCGCGCCAGGATCCGGTCTTTCATGGCCTTGATCTGGTCGAGGTTATCGAACATCACTCCTCCCGGTGATACCTTGAAAATATCATCGCTCGGGTTGGCAGCATGACACGCGGTACAGTGCTGTCCGACAATGCCTAACGCCTGTACGTCGGTGACCGCTGGCCCTCCGGTTCCGGCACTGACACTCTGTTCAGAAGGCTTGCTTACCCAGGCAATGACCATACAGCCAGCCAGGGCCGACACCAGAATCATCGGTTTCACCACACCGTGATGGCGCAGGTTGAAAAAGTGTCTGGCCCAGGCACCCATCAGGGCCAGCCCTCCCAGGATCAACCAGCCGTATTCGTGGCCATAGGTCATCGGGAAGTGGTTGCTGAGCATGATAAACAGCACCGGAATAGTGGCGTAGTTGTTATGGGTAGAGCGCAATTTGGCCTTGTAGCCATATATCGGATCCGGCGACTGCCCTTTCTCTGCCGCCGCTACCATGGCCCGTTGTGAGGGCATGATGGTGGTAAAAACGTTGGCCGCCATACAGGTACCGATCAATGCCCCGACATGGATATAAGCCGCACGATCCCCCAGTACCTGGCTCAAGGCCCAGGCCATTGCCGTCAACAAGACCAGCATCACCAGACCAAAGATCAGCCCGTTTTTGATCAGCGGAGTACGGCAGGCGACTTCGTAAATGGCAAAACCGATCAGCAGTGAACTGACGCCAATACCAATGGCCTGCCAGCTGCTCAGGTCGGCTTTGTTGCTGTCGATCAGATAACTTTGTGCACCCACGTAGAACACCACAATCAGCAGCAGCATGCCGGTGATCCAGGTGGAATAAGCTTCCCATTTGAACCAGTGCAGGGTTTTGGGCAGGGTTTCCGGAGCGTTGCGATACTTGGCGACTTCGTAAAAACCACCGCCATGAATCGCCCACAGGTCACCCTTGATGCCTTTGTCGAGTTTCCACTGCGGCGGATTTTCCAGCGAGTTATCCAGCCAGACAAAATAGAACGATGCGCCAATCCAGGCGATGGCGGTCAGCACGTGCAGAAAACGTATCAGCAGATGTAACCAGTCGATGATGTAAGCATCCATATCAGTTTTCCCCTTGAGGCACGTGATCCGAATCTCGTTGATGAGCCAGTTGGCCCAGAATATAAGTAGCGGCAATCACCCGATCGTCGCCCAGGGTGTTAAGCACAAACAGCTGCTCTTTCAAGTTGCGACAGTGCTGGCTGCGAAAAGACAGAAAGTCGGTCGCGTGTGGGTCCATCACGATAAAATCGGCCTCCATACCAGGCTGGAAGCTGCCGATCCTGTCATCCAGCGACAGCGCTCTGGCACCGCCCAGCGTGGCCAGATACAAGGCCCGGAACGGGTCAAGGTTGTGCTGGTTCAGTTGCTGGATCTTGTAGGCATCGGCGAGGGAATCAAACGCAGAGAAACTGCTCCCTCCCCCGACATCCGAGCCAATGCCGACCCGGATACCACAGGCGTCCATTTTTTTCAGATCAAACAGGCCGGAACCCAGGAACAGGTTGGACGATGGGCAATGGGCGATTACCGAATCGCTGTTGGCCATCCGCTGGCATTCGTCGTCACAGAGGTGAATACCGTGAGCAAAGACACTGCGTTTGCCCAACAACCCGGCTTGATCGTACACATCGAGATAATGCTCAGAATCCGGAAACAGGCTCTGGACCCAGGCCAGTTCATCGCGGTTTTCCGACAAATGCGTATGCAGATACACACCGGGAAACTCCTGCAGCAAACGTCCCGCCTGCTGTAGCTGCTCTGGGGTACTGGTGGGGGCAAAACGAGGCGTCACAGCGTAGCTGAGACGGTCAACGCCGTGCCATTTTTCAATCAGGGTTTTGGACTCCTGATAGCTACTGGATGCGGTATCGAGCACCGCATCCGGCGCGTTCCTGTCCATCATCACCTTACCGGCAATCATGCGTAGCTGGCGTTGCTGCGCCACGGTAAAAAAGGCATCTACCGATTGCGGGTGCACAGTGCCAAACACCAGAGCGGTGGTGGTGCCATTACGCAGCAATTCGGTGACAAAACGCTCGGCAATCCTGACGCCGTAGTCGTAATCCACAAACTGGCTTTCCACCGGAAAGGTATGGGTCTCCAGCCAGTCCAGCAGTTGTGTACCGTAGGCGGCGATCATCTCGGTTTGGGGGTAATGAATATGGCAATCAACAAAGCCCGGCATCAGAATCTTGCCACGGTAGTCGACGACGTTTGCGCCATCATCCCAAAGCCCGGGCAACTCGGAATACGCCCCGGCCTGAGTGATCAGCCCGGCATCGTCCACGGCCAGTAGCCCGTCGTCGATATATTGCCAGGCGTCCTCTCCGGCAAACTGCGGGTCGGCGGTAAAAAACAGCAGCGAGCCACGAAATACTGTGCTCATATCAGGAACCCCGGTACGTCGAGTAACTGAACGGACTCAGCAGCAGCGGAATATGAAAATGCTGCGCCGGGTCTTCAACGCGGAAAACGATTTCCGCAAAAGGGTAAAACGCGCTCTGCGACTGGCGGGCAAAGTAGTCGTCAAGCTCAAAACGTATACGGTAAACGCCCGCGACCAGAGCCGGTTTGTCGTCCAGCCAGCCGGGAATACGGCCGTCGTCGTTGGTCTGCCCTGCACTAACGGGTGTCCAGTTATCTTGTTCCTGACGACTCAGTGTGACCGGAATGGCGATACCCGGCTTGCCCAGCGCGGTATCCAGTACATGGGTGGTAATCATGATGTTGAATCCTGTTCGGTGTCTTGGTTAGTCGGTCAGGCCGAGTAATTTGTTAATTCGTAGCCGGGTAATCTTGGCTTGTTCATCCGCGGCATTCTGAATCTCGGTCCCGCGGTCGTTGTGCAAGCGGGCCTGTAACAAGGCCAGCATCTCGGCCGCACTTTTGCCGCTGGCACAGACGATAAAAATAAATCCATAACGGTCTTCATAAGCCTGGTTGCCACTGGCCAATGCGTTGATCACGCTGTCGTCGGCCTCGTCAACCCGGGATTGCTCCCCGGCGGCCAGGGTTTTGGTGCTGGCGTATTTCTGTTTCAGTGAGCTGACGTCACCGATTTTTGGGTGGCCTTCGAAGGCTTGCAGATAGTCGGCTTCTTCCAGCCCTTGCCAGTGATCGGCAGCAACCTGATGCAGCTGCTCGACGGTGGCAAAGGGACGGCTGGCGACCATGGCATCCATCCAGCGGGCGGCCACACAGCACTGGGCAAAGGCCAGCCGGGCGTCAGCGGCAGGTAACCTGTTCAGTTCGGTCAGGGTCAGTGTCTTGCTCATTTGCTCGGTGCCTCATTGGGTGCCAGGGGCGTCAGAACGGTCACATCCTGCGTCTGTTTGTCCTTGCGCATCAGTTGCTTGAGGGTCGACAGTGGCACACCGGTGGCCCGTGTGTTCGGGCGTTGCCCGGTCTGCAGGTCTGTCTGGTACTGCTGAATCAGCTGCCCCGCAATCGACACCGCCACTTCCATGGGTAACTTGCCAGCCACTTCCGCCAGCCCGACCGGGCATTGCATGATTTCCAGCTGTTGTTCCGTCATGCCGCTGTGTGTCAGGCGATAACGGAAGCGGTTGGCCTTGGTTGCCGAGCCAATCACCCCGATGGAAGCGCAATAGCCAAGCCGCAGGGCCGTCTCGGCCAGCCGGTAGTCCAGCGCGTGATCATGGGTCAGAATCAGTATCCGGCTGCCAGCGGGGGCATCGACCAGCAAGGCTTCCGGGGTGTCTGCGACCACGCATTCGATATGGGGGGCCAGACTGTCAGCCGCCGGAAACAGCTCCGGGCGGTTATCGATCCAGCGGGTTGGCAACGGCAGCTGCTGCACTATCTGCATCAGTGCCTTGGCCACATGACCAGCACCAAACACCCAGAGTTCGGCTGCGCGGGCGGGATAACTTTCAAACAGCAAGGTGGCGTAACCACCACAGCACTGGCCGGCATCGGCTCCCAGCAAAACCTGCCGGATAACCTGCTGTTGCTCTGTTTCCTGCAACAGCGCCCGGGCCTGTTGCAGCGCCTGATACTCCAACTGGCCACCACCAATGGTGTCGATACTGCTATCCGCCAGCACCAGCATTTTGCTGCCGGCGGCTCGGGGAGTAGAGCCGCCGGTGCTGATTACCGTGACCAGCACATGGGGCTGGCCGCTGCGCTGGCATTCCGCCAGCGATTCCGACCAGTGTTTCATGGCTGATCCCCTGTGCCAGCTTGTAATGCCATAACCGCATCCAGTACCCGTTCCGGTGTCGCCGGGGTGTCGAGGTCAGGGCTGAGCTGGTAATCACTGAGGCTGCTGATGGCGTCGCGCAGTGCTGACCAGACCGAGATTGCCAGCATAAACGGAGGCTCTCCCACCGCTTTGGAGTTGTACACCGTGGCTTCGTTGTTGGCCTGCTCAAACAGACTGACGTTAAACACCGGCGGGGTGTCACCAATAGCGGGAATCTTGTAGGTCGCAGGAGAGTTACTGAGCAAACGGCCGTCGTCGTGCCAGACCAGTTCCTCGGTGGTAAGCCAGCCCATACCCTGGATAAAACCGCCTTCAATCTGGCCGCGATCAATGGCCGGGTTAATGCTCTGGCCGACGTCATGCAGGATATCCACCTGACAAACCTTGTATTCCCCGGTCAGGGTATCGATCACCACTTCTGATACTGCCGCCCCATTGGCGAAGTAAAAAAACGGCCGACCGGAGGCGGTATGGCGGTCGTAGTGAATTTTGGGGGTGCGGTAATAACCGGTGGTCGAGAGTGACACCCGGCTGACATAGGCAGCCTCAGCCAGCTCGGCAAAACTCATCGACATGCCCTCAGCCCAGAACACCTGGCCATTGGCAAACACAATCGCCTCAGCCGGTACGCCCTTGTCGGCGGCAAGAAAGTCCACCAGCCGCTGCTTGAGAATCAGCGCGGCATTTTGCGCCGCCTTGCCGTTCAGGTCGGTGCCACTGGAAGCCGCCGTCGGTGAGGTATTCGGTACCTTGTCGGTGCGCGTGGCGGTCACCTGAATGCTGTCGAGGCTGACACCCAGCGTCTGGGCAACAATCTGGCCGACCTTGGTGTGCAAGCCCTGGCCCATCTCGGTGCCACCGTGGTTTACCTGTATCGAACCGTCGGTGTAGATATGTATCAGCGCACCGGCCTGGTTGAGGTGCTGCAAGGTAAAGGAAATACCGAACTTCACCGGCGTCAGCGCCAGACCACGTTTCAGCACCGGACTGGTCTTGTTCCATGCGGTTATGGCACTGCGGCGCTGCCAGTAATCGCTGCTCTGTTCCAGCTGCTCAATAATGTCTGGCAGGCTGTTGTGCTCAACCGTCTGGTGATATGGCGTCACGGTGCAGTCGGGCTTGTGCTCCGGGGTGCCATACAGGTTACGTTTACGAATGGTCAGCGGGTCCTGGCCAACCTTGCGGGCAATATCGTCCATCGCCCGTTCGATAATCATCATGCCTTGTGGGCCACCAAAACCGCGATACGCGGTGTGGGATACCTGATTGCTGAAGGCCCGGTGGCCGTCGATCTGGGCGGCGGGCAGATAATAGGCGTTATCGGCGTGGAACATGGCACGGTCGACAATGGCATCCGACAAATCGGCCGAGTTGCCGCAGTTACCGATCACTTCCAGCTCTGCCGCCAGCAGTTGGCCATCCGGGTCGATGCCGATGCGATAGCGGTTGGCAAACGGATGACGCTTGCCGGTCATTACCATATCGTCCTGGCGCGGCAAGCGCATTTTAACGGCACGACCGGTACGGGTTGCCAGCAATGCGGCCAGACACGCCCATTGACCGGCCTGGCTTTCCTTGCCACCAAAACCACCCCCCATCCGGCGCATATCGACCGTGATGCGGTTCAGCGGCACGTCCAGCACCTCAGCCACCAGCTTCTGGACTTCGCTGGGGTGTTGGCTGGAGGTGTACACCAGCATGCCGCCGTCTTCCGCTGGCATTGCCAGGGAAACCTGGCCTTCGAGGTAAAAGTGCTCCTGACCGCCCACGGCTTGCTCGGCTTCCAGAATATGGCTTGCGGAAGCCATGGCGGCCGCCAGGTCTCCGCGCTTCATGCTGTGGCTCGGGCGCACCAGTCGCGACTGCGCCAGCGCCTCACGCGGATCAAGCAGCGGGGTTTGCTGCTGGTATTCCACCACCGCCAGCTGTGCCGCCCGGCGGGCGGCCAGTTCGGTGGTTGCCGCCACCACGGCGATACATTGACCCATAAACTTGACCTCGGTCGAGGTCATCAGTGGGTCGCCCGGGAACACCGGGCCAATGTCGGTGTGGCCGATCACATCTTCGACGGTCATCACCGCCACCACTCCCGGGCTGTTGCGCACGGCGGCAAGATCCAGCCGGGTAATCTGTCCAGCGGCAATGGTGCTGCGGATCACCGCGGCATGCAGGCAGTTGCCCGGTTCGATCATGTCATCCACATAACGGGCGCTGCCGCTGACGTGGGCCACGGCACTTTCATGGCGGGACGGTTTGCCAACACCACCGGTAACGATATCCAGCCCGGCCTGACCGTTCTGGGTCGGTGCTTGTGCTGTCGCGGTATTGTGTTCGGGAAGTGTCACATTACGCATAGTCGACGACCTCCAGCGTGGTTTCAGGTTGGTTGTATTCCAGTACTGCCCGCGCCAACAGGTTCTGGACCAGTTGCAGGCGGTAGCGGGCACTGGCACGGACATCGGTCAGCGGCGTCAGGCTTTGTTGCAATACCGCCTGCGCGGCCCGGATCCCCTCCAGGGTCGGCGGCTGGCCAATCAGGGCCTGCTCGGCAGCGGGTACGCGTAACGGCGTCGCGGCGACCCCGCCAAAGGCCAGCCGGGCCGCACAAATCTGGCCGTTCTCAACCTTGAACATCAGCGCTGCCAGTACGGCGGAAATATCGTCTTCCTGACGCTTCGAAACCTTGAATACCCGGCGGTGCCAGTCCTGTTTATCAAGTGGAATCTCGATCCCGCTGATCACGCCCCCGGTTGGCAAGCAGGTCTGGCGATAACCAGTGAAGAAGTCGTTAATGGCAATCTGTTCGGCTCCGGCGGGGCTGTCGATATGCAGAATGGCATCCAGCGCCAGCAAGACCGGCGGTGTATCTCCGATCGGTGAGGCGTTGGCAACATTGCCGGCCATCGTGCCCTGATTACGTACTTGCAACGCACCAAGGCGGGTCATCATGGTGGCGAATTCTGGCAAGTGCTGCGCGATGGTGCTCATGGCGTCGCTGTAATTCACCCCGCCACCGATTATCAGGGCGCTGTCTGAAACCTCGATATGCTTGAGTTCAGCGACCTGGCCGGTATAGATCAGCACGTCCAGCGGCTTGAGCTGCTGGGTGTATTCCAGTGCCAGATCGGTGCCTCCGGCCACCAGACGTGACTCGGGGTACTGGCGGCGTAAATCAACCAGTTGTTGCACGCTGGTAGGAACAAAGAAGTGACGATCGCCCTGTGTCAGTCCGTCGATGGTGGTGCTGGCCCGGGATTGTTCTGCCAGCGTTATCAGCCGCTGCCAGGTCTCGGCTTCAGCCGCGCTGAAGGCGTCCTGGCGCTCCCCTGCCAGCACCTGTCCGGCCGCCTCAATAATCGGCCGATACCCGGTACAGCGGCAGAGATTGCCGCCCAGAGCCAGATCGATCTCGTGGCGGGTATGGGCATCCGGGTTGGCCGGATCAAATTCGTTGACGGTCTGCACCGGGGCATTTTTGCCCAGCGCAAACAATGACATTACAAATCCAGGGGTGCAGAAACCGCATTGGGAACCATGGCAATCCACCATCGCTTGCTGGGCAATATGCAGCGCGGGTGCCGGGCTGCCCGCTGCGTCTGCAGGCGCCGTGTGCGACTCAGGGGCGGGCGCTACGGGCTTCAGTGCTTCAACGGTGATCAGCTGTTTACCCTGCAAACTGCCCACAAAGGTAATGCAGCTATTCACGCTTTTATAGCGTAATCTGCCTTGAGTCGTATCCGGTTCTGCCACCACCACCGTGCAGGCACCGCAGTCGCCGGAGGCGCAACCTTCCTTGGTTCCACGTTGCACTTCGACGGTGCGTAAATACTCCAAGATGGTCAGGTCTGGAGCAAGATCATCTACTTCGCGCAGTTGATCATTGAATAAAAAGCGAATCAATGTTCCTTCCTCCGGTGAGCTATCCTTGTCGGCAGATAACTTTATAACTTTATGATTTTTAAAGGAATTTACGATTAAATCAGCACATTCCCCGAATTTGTTGGCAGAATTTCCAGAGTAGGCTTCAAGGCCCCGAAAAACCTGACCGATCGGTCATATTAAGCATTTACTATACCAGCCACTCTGACGACATAACAAAAAAATTCTGACCAGTTGGCCAGCTTTTTGCTGGCTCGTTAAAGATTCGTAACCATACCTGCAACCGGAAGGGAGTCCCTGGCCAATATTTGTCAATCGCTCAAGCCTGTGAATACTCTGCCAATATGTCCCCAAACACCCCTCTGGCGATGTCCGCCATTCGTTGTTTGAAGCCATATTCAGACCAATACCGCAGCGCCTGACGTTTTCCAGTGTTTGCCAGGCTCCACAGAGGAACAGCCCGTGCCCAAGCAACCCGTACCCCCCAGGCTCAGCCTGCGCGGCATTACCAAGCAGTACCCAGGCTGCATTGCTAATGACGACGTACACCTGAGCATCGCGCCCGCCGAAATTCATGCCCTGTTGGGAGAAAATGGCGCCGGTAAAAGCACCCTGATGAAAGTGATCTACGGTCTGGTCAAGCCCGATCGTGGTGAACTGCTCTGGGATGGCTTGCCATTGGAAGTCAAGGACCCTGCCCACGCCCGTAAAATGGGGATTGGCATGGTGTTCCAGCATTTTTCCCTGTTCGATACCCTGACCGTCACGGAAAACATCGCCCTCGCACTGGGAGACGATGCCGGAGAATTGGGGCCACTGGCCGAAAAAATCCGCACCGTTTCGGAAAAATACGGCATGGCCATCAACCCCGAGCGTGAAATCCACACACTGTCGGTGGGTGAGCGTCAGCGGGTCGAGATTGTCCGCTGCCTGGTACAGGACATCCGATTGCTCATTCTCGATGAGCCAACCTCGGTGCTGACACCGCAAGAAGTTGAGGTACTGTTTGTCACCCTGCGCCAGCTCGCCAGTGAAGGCTGTTCAATCCTGTTTATCAGCCACAAGCTGAACGAGGTCAAAGCCCTCTGCCACAAGGCCACCGTATTACGTGGCGGACGTGTATCCGGTGCCTGTATTCCGTCGGAACAAGACACCACCAGCATGGCCAAGATGATGGTGGGGGACGATACTCCGGTCAGCACCACCTACCCGAAGGTACTGGGCGACAAGCCCGTGCTGGAAATCACCCAGCTGGATCAGCCCAGTCATGATCCCTTTGGTGTCCATCTGAAAAACCTTGACCTGACCGTCAATGCCGGGGAAATCGTTGGCATCGCCGGTGTCGCCGGTAATGGTCAGGAAGAACTGCTGGCCAGCCTCAGCGGCGAAGCGTTGAGCAAAGCAGGGACGGTATTTTTTAACACCAGCAGCGCCGGTAAAACCGATGTGGCACTGTTGCCACCAGACCAGCGCCGCGCGCTGGGGCTGGGTTTTGTCCCGGAAGAACGCCTCGGCCGCGGCGCTGTACCGGAAATGAGCCTGACTGAAAACGCCTTGCTCACCGGCTTTCTGACCGGACTGGTCAAACAGGGAATGGTCGGCTGGCAAAAAACCGAAGCCTTTGCAGATAAGATCATCAAGGACTACAAGGTCAAAACCGCAGGCCGTCACGCCCAGGCGGACAGCCTCTCTGGTGGTAATTTGCAAAAATTCATTATTGGCCGGGAAATCCTGCAAGATCCCAAAATCCTGATTGCTGCCCACCCCACCTGGGGCGTGGATATCGGTGCCGCCACGGCGATCCACAAAGCCCTGATTACGCTACGGGATCAGGGTGCTGCCATTCTGGTGGTGTCGGAAGACATTGATGAGCTGTTCCTGATTTCCGACCGCATCGGCGCGATTTGTGACGGCGAGCTGTCACCGATCAAGCCCACCCCCCAATCCTCCATTGAAGAACTGGGCCGCATGATGGCAGGCGACTTCAGTCCCCAAGTACAGCCCGCAACCGAGGGAACTCACGCATGATCAAACTGGAACCTCGGGGCGAGCGCTCCAAACGGATGGCCTATTTGTCGCCGGTACTGGCGGCGGTTCTGACCATGCTGACCGGCGTTATCCTGTTCACCTTGCTGGGGGTTGATCCCTGGGAAGCGCTGGTGACGATCTTATACGTGCCGATTTCGGATACGTATGGCATTGCCGAACTGTGCGTTAAAGCCACGCCGATTCTCTTGTGTGCCATTGGTCTGTCGGTGGTGTTCAAGGCCCAGATCTGGAACATCGGCGCAGAAGGCCAGCTGTTGATCGGCGGTCTGTTTGGCAGCTATATGGCGCTGCAACTGATTGACGTTGAGTCCGCCTGGGTATTGCCGACGGTACTGGTCTTTGGTGCTCTGGGTGGCCTGGTATGGGCCGGTATTGCCGCACTGCTGAAAGTGCAGTTCAACACCAATGAAATCCTGACCACCATCATGATGAACTACATTGCCCTCAATATTCTGCTGTGGGCGGTGCACGGGCCATTAAAAGACCCCGATGGCTACAACTTCCCGGAATCCGCCATGTTTTCCGATTCGTCGCTGTTGCCACTGCTGATTGAAGATACCCGGATTCACTTTGGTCTGGCGCTGGCGCTGCTGGCGGTCGTGGCCATCTGGGTACTGATGAGCCGCAGTTTTTACGGCTTCCAGATCAAGGTAATGGGGCTGGACGCCAGTGCCGCACGACTGTCCGGTTTCAAGGAAAAACGGCTGGCCTATTTTGCGCTGATGCTCAGTGGTGCTCTGGCAGGGCTGGCTGGCGTCAGTGAAGTGACCGGCCCGATCGGACAATTGATTCCCAATATCTCACCCGGTTATGGCTACGCTGCCATTATTGTGGCCTTTTTGGGCCGCCTGCATCCTGTCGGCATTCTGTTGGCCTCACTGTTGATGGCACTGTTGTATATGGGTGGTGAAATGGCGCAAATCAGCCTCGGCTTGCCACTGGCACTAACCGGCCTGTTCCAGGGCATGTTGCTGTTTTACCTGCTCGCCTGTGACGTATTGATCAGCTTCCGTGTGCGCTGGATCAGTCGCCAACCCACCACCGCTCCTATCCAACCCACCACCAATACACAGGGATAACACCATGGATATCGATCTGATCAGTAATATTCTTTATGCCATGGTCCGTACCGGCACCCCACTGTTGATTGTGGCGCTGGGCGAACTGATTTGTGAAAAAAGCGGTGTGCTGAACCTCGGCCAGGAAGGCATGATGCTGATGGGTGCGGTGGTCGGTTTTGTCGTCGCCTTGCTGTCCGGCAGCCTGTTGCTGGGCTTTATGCTGGCCATTGTCGCCGGTATGTTGATGTCGATAATCTTTGCCGTTATCACCATGGAGCTCAGCGCCAACCAGGTCGCTACCGGGCTGGCACTAACCATTTTTGGTACCGGACTATCCGCCTTTGTCGGTGCCGATTTTGTTGGTAAACCGATTGATGGCCTGGACCCGGTTTTTATCCCGGTGTTGACCGACTTGCCCATTATTGGCCGTATGTTGTTTGGCCAGGACTTGATTGTTTACCTGTCGTTCGTGCTGTTTGGCGGCGTTTACTGGTTTATCAAATACTCCCGTCCCGGCCTGATTCTGAAGGCGGTTGGGGAAAACCCGCACTCCGCCAATGCCATTGGCCTGCCGGTTTTAAAAACCCGCTATCTGGCCATTATCTTTGGTGGTGCCATGGCCGGATTGGCAGGCAGCTATCTGTCACTGGCCTATACGCCACTGTGGGCAGAAAACATGTCCGCCGGACGTGGCTGGATTGCACTGGCGCTGGTGGTTTTCGCCAGCTGGAAAGCAGAGCGGGTATTACTGGGTGCCTGGTTGTTTGGCCTGGCCAGCATTCTGCATCTGGTTTTCCAGGGGCTTGGCTTCTCGGTATCGCCGAACCTGCTGGCCATCCTGCCATACCTCGCCACGGTAGTCGTACTGGTGATATTGTCCAGCAACCAAAGCCGTAGCCGCCTTGTCGCGCCGATGTCTCTCGGCAAACCTTTCTACGCCAAAAGTTAATCTGACCATGAACAGCACCACGACACCTGCACGACTCTGGATCGCCAACCCGTTGGCGATCCAGACCAACAGCCCGGAAGACGCCCGTGGCGGACTGGTTATCCAGTCCGGCACGATCGTCGAAGTGGTCGCCGCCGGGCAACAGCCCGAGCGGTACGACCAGCTCTTCGACGCCAGCCGTCATGTGCTGATTCCGGGCCTGATCAATACCCATCACCACTTTTACCAGACCCTTACCCGTGCCTTGCCTGCGGCCCTGAACAAAGAGCTGTTCCCCTGGCTGCAGACTCTTTATCCCGTCTGGGCCGGTTTGCAGCCGGACATGCTGCATCAGGCCACCCGTCTGGCTCTGACCGAGCTGTTGTTGTCTGGCTGCACCACGGCGGCCGATCATCACTACCTGTTTCCACAAACCCTGACCGATGCCATTGATGTACAGGCCGACGCCGCCGCTGATGTCGGCTTGCGCGTCACCCTGACCCGAGGCTCCATGAGTCTGGGACAGGACGACGGCGGCTTGCCGCCGCAATCGGTGGTGCAAAGCGAAGCAACGATTCTGGCCGACAGCGAACGGCTGATCCGTCGTTATCACGACGCTGCCCCCGGCTCGATGATGCAAGTCGCACTGGCCCCCTGCTCTCCCTTTTCGGTTACTCGCGACATCATGATCGCCAGTGCCGAGCTGGCTGCCCGGCATCAGGTGCGTTTGCACACGCATCTGGCCGAAACGCTCGACGAAGAAGCCTTCTGCCAGAAAATGTTCGGCTTGCGTACGGTCGACTATCTGGAAAGTGTCAACTGGCTACATAACCGCACCTGGCTGGCTCATGGCATTCATTTTGATGCCAATGAAATCCAGCGACTGGGAACGGCGGGGGTCGGTATCTGTCACTGCCCAACCTCCAACATGATGCTGGCGTCCGGTATCTGTCCGGTGCAGGATCTCGAAGCGGCCGGTAGCCCGGTGGGCATTGGTGTGGATGGTTCAGCCTCGAACGACTGTTCGAACATGATTCAGGAAACGCGCCAGGCCATGTATCTGCAACGACTGAAATACGGCTCTTCCAAAGTAACGCATCAGGATGCGCTGCGTTGGGCCACCCAGGGTTCCGCCAACGTATTGGGCCGTGATGACATCGGCACCCTCGCGGTGGGCAAACAGGCCGACCTGGCTTTGTTTGGCCTCGACGAACTGCGTTTCTCCGGCAGTCATGATCCGTTAGCCGCACTGCTGCTGTGTGGCGCCCATCAGGCGGACTATGTGATGGTGGCGGGACAATGGAAGGTCGAAAAAGGAGAAGTGGCAGGGGTCGATATTGGCGAGCTGCGTCATAGCCACCAGCAGGCCGCCAACGCCCTGGCAGCACTGGCATAACCACAGCTCCGTTGATAACGATGGAGTGATCGCCTCAGGCGCATGTCCCCAGGCTGGCCAGACAAGCGCCAGATACAATCAGGGAGTCAATCAGTGCGTTTTGACTGTCGTTACCGGTATCGGGCTTTATTCTGCCACTGACGCCATGCCGGTGGTCGGCGTGGTGGCCGGTTTTGCCATCCTGGCTGCTATCATGGCGACTATTCCAATCGCTATCACAGCAGCCATCCCTATCAATATTACAGCGATTATCACAACCACTATCTGAACGGTCGCCAGCAGGATGATGGTTATATCCATGGCGATGGTTCTTGATACGGCAATCCACCATTGCTCTCCTCTTTTTTCAGCTCAAACAACTTTTCAGCTCAAACAACTTTTCAGCTCAAACAATGCGGACAACGTCAGGCGTAGCAACGCAGGGTGTCTGGTCGCTATTTCAAATATGTCTGGATGCGTCGGCCAGAACGACCAAGACATCAGGCTTCTAAATCAATACAACATCGCTGCTCTCTACGCTAAAGGATTCTGCCAGGCCGTCTTGCTACAGCAGCGCCATCTGATGACGTTATCGCGCCCTTTAGGGCAATTGTGACATCTATAAACCGGGCACTGAAAAGCATTGTCGGCATCGATGTATCAATAGCGGACAAACAAGCCAAATGGCATTGAACCCTTATCATGTAAGTTGGTATACCATAATACACAACATCGCCAAGCGTATATTCATGAGCCTGGAAGAAATAACCGACAGGGCCTCATGAATGATTCCGTCACTCTTCACATATCAAGGGAGCATGAAATAATGCAACCCAAGAAAATGTTAGTCAGCAAGGGCCTGTTCGCCGGGATACATCCAGGAATGGGTATTGCCTCAAAAGCGATGATTCTGGCCTTCGTTCTGTTCACGGTTCTGAATGTCGATCTGGCCAACGGTGTATACACCGATGTCAAAAGCTGGATTCAGACCACTCTGAACTGGTACTACGTTATGGTCGTCAGCGTGGTGCTGTTTTTCTGCGTATGGATGGCTTTCAGCCGCCATGGATCGATCCGGCTGGGTGCTGATGATGAACGCCCCGCGTTCAGTTTCTTTGTCTGGTTTTCCATGCTGTTCAGCTGCGCCATTGGTGTTGGCATTCTGTTCTGGAGTATTGCCGAGCCGATATTCCACCTGCAGGGCAACCCCTTTATCGAGATGGCCGGTATTGAACCCGGCAGTGCCGAGGCGGCCCAGGTTGCCTTGCGGATTACCCTGTTCCACTGGGGCTTGCATGGCTGGGCGGTGTATATCGCGACCGGAATGATGATTGCGTATTTCGCCTGTCGTCGAGGTTTGCCGATGACCATTCGCTCAACACTGTATCCGCTGCTGGGGGATCGTATTTATGGGCCTCTGGGTCATGCTGTCGACTTGCTGGCCATTTTCAGCACCCTGTTTGGTACTGCAACCGCCCTCGGCCTTGGGGTATCCCAGATCAATGCGGGACTGAACTATCTGTTTGGGGTCGAAATATCCACCACCGTCCAGGTCGTGTTGATTGCGGTGATTTCCATTATTGCCACCCTCTCGACCATGTCCGGTCTGGAACGGGGAATTCGCTGGTTAAGCGTCTGGAATATCCGTATCAGCCTGGTACTGATCGGCTTCTTTGTGATCGCCGGGCCAACCGTGTATTTATTGGGTATGTTCACCACCAGCGTGGGGGATTACGTCTGGCATATGATTCCCATGGGCTTCTGGACCGATCCGAACCCTGAAGGTCAATGGCAGGGCTGGTGGACGCTGTTCTACTGGGGCTGGTGGTTGTCCTGGGGTCCTTTGGTGGGGCTGTTTATTGCCCGTATTTCCCGTGGCCGTACCATCCGTGAATTCCTGCTCAGCGCTCTGATCATCCCTCCCCTGGGTGGCTTTATCTGGATTATTGCCATGGGTGGTACCGCACTGCATATCGAACTGTACGGGGCTGGCGGTATTGTTGAAGCCGTCAATGCTGACATGACCATGGCGCTGTATCACACCATTGAAGCCATCGGGGTCGACTCCCTCACCTGGCCAATGTCCTTGTTGGCGACCATCATGATTATTACTTGGTTTGTCACTTCGGCAGACTCCGGCACCCTGGTGATTTCCACCATCCTGTCGATGGGCAGTGAGCCTTCGTTAGCCATTCGTGGCATCTGGGGCACCATTCTGGGTGCCGTCGCGGCGGTACTGCTGCTGGCCGGGGGACTGACGGCATTACAATCCGCCACCATCGCAGCAGCCCTGCCATTCTCCGTGGTGCTACTGCTGATGTGTGTGGCCCTGATAAAAGGGTTACGGGACGAACGGGACGGTATTTCTTACGGTCCGGGCGACCTGGCCCAGACCGGCAAGTCTGCCAGTTCCGACAAGCTGGCCCGCTCCACTTCCTGATAGCGCCCAAGCCTCCCGGCACTTGCCGGGGGTTTTCAAGCTGTTCTGTTCTGCTAAAGCCGCTCAGTACCGAGCGGCTTTTGTATTTCAAGCGGTCATGCAGACAAGGGCCTGTAAAGCCGTGCGACCGGTCAAGGCGGATAGATACACCACGCTTTGACCTTTATTGCCCCTTGAGTATCACGATATGGGCGCTGGCCACTTCCAGCCGATGCTGGCGAGCCTGCTGATAGGCATCAGAGTGATAACAGGCCAACGCCTGTTCATAACTGTCAAATTCAAACACCACCGCCCGGTCCGGGGTTTTATCAAAGCCTTCCAGTGCTGTCATTTCACTGCCCCGCGCCAGGATTCTGGCACCATATTGTTGCAGCGCTGTCGGTGACTGCTCCATATATCGGGCATATTGCCGGGGGTCATCAATATCAACAAAGGCAATCCAATAAGCTTTCATACAATTCTCCAAATTATTTGTGGTATACCATAATACAATATCGTATTTTAGAATGATTAAAAGATATTGAATAGCATGGGAGATGGGCGATGAACATCGATAGCACGGCGGATATTATCGAGGATATCCGTAACGGCAAAATGGTCATTCTGATGGATGACGAAGACCGTGAAAATGAAGGCGACCTGATCATCGCTGCGACAGCCGTAACACCGGAAGCGATTAATTTTATGGCGTCCAAAGCGCGTGGACTGATTTGCCTGACACTGGACGAACAGCGCTGTGAGCAACTGGGCTTGCACGCCATGGTTGCCGATAATGGCTGTACTTACGGCACCGCATTTACCGTTTCGATTGATGCGGCCCAGGGCATCTCAACCGGTATTTCTGCCGCCGACCGTGCCCACACCATCCAGCTAGCGGTAGCCGCCGATGCCCAACCTGCCGATCTGGTACAACCGGGTCATATCTTCCCGTTACGGGCGCGCAAGGGAGGGGTGTTAACCCGGGCAGGACATACCGAAGCCGGTTGCGACCTGGCACGACTGGCGGGCTTTGAAGCCGCGGCGGTCATTGTCGAGATCATGAATGAAGACGGCACCATGGCACGTCGTGACGACCTGCTGGCGTTTGCTGCCCAGCACGATTTGCGTATTGGCACCATCGCCGACCTGATCCAGCATCGGATGAATACCGAAACCACCGTTACCCGGATCGGCGAGCAACCCCTGCCCACCGTCCACGGCACCTTCCGGATGGTGACTTACGAAGACCGCCTGTCCAATGCCGTTCATATTGCTCTGGTGGCCGGTGATATCAATCCGGAACAGCCGGTTCTGGCGCGGGTTCATGGCATTGATCCTCTGCGCGACCTGATTGGTGCCAATTACCACGGCCCGACACACTGGAGCCTGTGGTCAGCACTGGAAGCCGTAGCCCGCGAGGGCACCGGGGTGGTGGTACTGGTGGATAACGAAACCTCTGCCAGCGCACTGCTGAATCGCGCACCACAGCTGATGGTGCCAAACACCAATAACCAGCGGGTGTTCAGCGACGTTGGCACCGGCGCGCAGATTTTACGGGATCTGGGTGTGCGGAAATTCCGGCATCTGGGAGCGTCCTGGCGCTTTGTCGGGCTGGAAGGCTATAACTTGCAGCTGATCGACAGCATTCCGTTCAACCCTTGCCAGGACTAAAAAAAAACCGCCAGAGACACGGGCATGTCTTTGGCGGTTGATGCCACCAGCAGATGGCCAATAACCGGTTCAGTTCGGGGCAATATATATGGCTTGCAAGGTTGCCGGGTCGACATCGTTCTGCTTGGCCATCACCGCCAAGGCCACGGTGGCGGCCTTGTGGATATGATCGATACTGGCTTTGCGCGCCCGCACCGGATCACGGGACTGGATCGCTTCAAAGATGGCCGCCATTTCCTCACTACTGTCGAGGTAACGATCATTCTGGCTGACTGTCGTCGCACGCAAAAAGCTGATCCGCGCCTGCAACTGGCGCAACAGGCTACACGCAGTATGGTTACCACAACCCTGAAACAGCACGTTGTAAAAATCACTGACAGCTTCCAGTATCAGCACCACATCGCCGCTTTTGAGCCGGGATTGCAGTTTGCGTAACGAGTATTCAAGGTCCAGCAACTGGTCTTCGCTGGCACGCACGGTAAACAGCTCCACCACCAGGCTTTCAAGCGAACAGCGCAGTTCGTAGATTTCCAGCGCCTGCTCCAGGGTGATGACCGAGACTCTCGGGCCTTTGCCATCGAGGTATTCAACCAGCCCTTCGGATTCCAGATGTCGCAGTGCTTCCCGGACGGAAGTCCGGCTTACCCCCAGCAGGTCGCACAAGTCCCGTTCTACCAGGCGGTCTCCAGGCAGGAACTTGAAGCTGAGAATGGCACTGCGCAAGGCGTCCAGTACCTTTTCCCGCAATGTTACGGAGGTTCGTTCTATCTTCCCCAGATCTTCTCGGGAGTGTTTCTTCAGCATACCCTTTATCCAACTGGTCAATCATGAACCGAGGCAAGCCCCGGTGGGGCGCCGCACAGTGTAACGACGATGGTTGTCAGGCAACCGGCGTTTGATCTTGCTGGTCGGCGTCGAGCTCGGCCAGCACTTCACGCGCAATTCTAAAGCTATCGATCGCTGCAGGCACACCACAATAGATCGCGGATTGTAAAAAAACCTCACGAATCTCTGCAATGGATACCCCGTTATTCAGCGCACCACGGACATGCACCCGGATCTCGTGGGGACGATTCAGGGCCGTTAACATGCCCAGATTGATCAGTGAGCGCTCCCGGCGGCTGAGTTCTTCCCGCGTCCAGATTTCGCCCCAGCAATATTCTGTCACCAGCTCCTGCATTGGCCAGGCGAATTCGTCCCGGTTGTTGTTCAGGCTCTGGTCGACGTAGGCGTCACCCAACACTTCACGGCGGACTTTCAATCCGGCATCAAAGCGGTTTTTTTCAGCAGAATCAGTCATAACATTCTCTCTATGCGTTGGCTTGTACTTTGACCTGTGCGTTAACCCGTACCTTGACCGGGCCAGTGTCTTAACGGCCCAGTCCGCCCATCATCATGTATTTGATTTCCAGATAATCATCCATGCCGAAGTGTGAGCCTTCACGCCCCAGCCCGGAGGTCTTGACCCCACCAAAGGGAGCTACCGCGGTAGAAATCAGCCCTTCGTTGATACCCACCATGCCATACTCCAGCGCTTCGCCTACGCGCCAGCAACGCGCCATATCCCGAGTATAGAGATACGCCGCCAGGCCAGAGTCGGTGTCATTGGCCAGGGCAACCGCCTCGTCTTCGTCATCAAAGGCAAACACCGCAGCCAGCGGGCCAAAGGTTTCTTCCTGGGCCACGGCCATGGTGCTGGTCATACCCGACAGCAGGGTGGGAGCAAAAAAGTTCTCACCGGCGGCGTGTGGTTCGCCACCACAATGCAAGGTCGCGCCCTTGTCCAGCGCGTCACGCACATGGCGCTGTACTGTGGTTAACGCTGCCTGGTTAATCAACGGTCCTTGATCGACACCGGCCAGCAAGCCATGACCAACCTGTAGTGCCTCAATCTGCTCTTGCAAGCGTCGCACAAAGACATCATGGATGCCACGCTGCACCAGAAAACGGTTGGTGCAGACACAGGTTTGCCCGGCGTTACGGAATTTGGAAATCATCGCTCCCTGAATCGCGGCGTCGATATCGGCGTCATTAAACACGATAAAAGGTGCGTTGCCTCCCAGCTCCAGCGAGACTTTTTTGACGGTATCTGCACACTGGCTTAATAGCAGTTTGCCGATCCGGGTCGAGCCGGTAAAACTCAGCTTGGCGACTTTCTGGCTGCTGGTCAGAACATTGCCGATGGCAATGGCATCACCAGTCACAACGTTAAAGACACCATCGGGAATACCGGCCTGTTGCGCCAGTGCTGCCAGCGCCAGCGCCGAAAACGGTGTATCCGGTGCCGGTTTGACGATAAAGCTGCAACCCGCTGCCAATGCCGGGCCACACTTGCGCGTAATCATGGCGCAGGGGAAATTCCATGGGGTAATCGCTGCCACAACACCGATCGGCTGTTTCACCACAACGATACGGGCATCCGGGTTAGGACTTGGAATCACCTCGCCGTACACCCGCTTGCCTTCTTCGGCAAACCATTCGATAAAACTGGCGCCATAAAGAATTTCACCGTGAGCTTCGGCCAATGGCTTGCCCTGCTCCATGGTCAAAATACGGGCCAGTTCATCGGCATGAGCCACAATCAGCTCATACCAGCGGTAGAGAATACGGCTGCGCTGTTGTGCCGTCATGGCAGCCCAGCCCTTGCGGGCCAACTCGGCGGCCAGAATAGCGGCATGGGTTTCGGCTTCCGCCATCAGCGGCACCGTACCAATCACATGGCCATTGGCCGGGTCATAAATGGTCTGGGTTTGCCCGTCATCGGCATCGCACCAGCGACCATTGATAAAAGCCTGTTGTCGGAACAATTGCGCCGTCATCAGCAAGCCTCCTCAATTACCGGCATTGGCCAGCTGCCCATATCCCCTCGGCAATACACCATTGGACTGCGACCGCTGTCATTGGCCATATGCTGCACTTCTCCCACCAGGATGGCGTGATCGCCGCCTTCGTATTGACGCCAGTGGCAGCATTCCATCACCGCCACGGTCGAGGCCAGTACCGGCACCCCGGTGACGCCTTGCTGGATATCCAGCTGCGCCAGTGCGGCAACCTTGTCGGCCCCTTTTTTGGCAAAAGCCCAGGCTTCCGCACCCTGATCCGCAGCCAGGATATTGACTGAAAAATGCGTGGCTTCACTGAGCACCTGATAGGATTCGGAGCGGTACTGCGGACACACCAGAATCAGCGGCGGATCCATCGACAGGGCACTGAATGCGCTGGCGGTCAGCCCGGTTACCCGGCCATCGCGATCGTAGGCCATCACCACGGTGACCCCGGACGGAAACGAACCCAGAGTGGCTTTATACAAATCTTGGTTAATCATGTTGCTGCTCCTCAACGCATCACAAAGGGGTCGCTCATTGGCTCGCTGGAGAGGTTGACCCAGACGGTTTTTTTCTCGGTATAGGAAAGCACGGCTTCGATACCGCCCTCGCGCCCGTAACCGCTGTCACCAAAACCACCAATCGGTGCCATGGCGGACACCACCCGATAGGTATTCACCCAGATAATGCCGCTGCGGACGGCCTTGGAGAGTCGATGGGCGCGGGCGATATCCCGCGTCCAGATACCCGCCGCCAGGCCGTAACGGGTGTCGTTGGCCAGCGCCAGTGCTTCAGCTTCCGTATGAAAACGAATTGCTGCCGTGACCGGACCAAACACTTCTTCCTGCATCAGGCTGTTCGACGATGAGTCACTTTCCAGCAAGGTCGGTTGGAAATACCAGCCGCCATTACATTCAACCCGCTGGCCGCCGTAGCGCAAGACGGCGCCTTCGCTGATCGCCTGCTGCACCATATTGTCGGCGATATCCAGCTGGGCCAGAGTCGTCATCGGTCCCATTTCGGTCTCTTCTGCCAGTGGATCACCAATACAGATACGGCTGGCGCGTTCACAAACCCTGGCGACCACTTCGTCGTAAATACTGTCGTGAATCAACAGCCGGGAACCGGCCACACAACTTTGCCCTGACGCGGCAAACACACCGGCAACAATGCCGTTAACAGCGCTGTCGATATCAGCATCCGGGAAAACGATTTGCGGCGACTTGCCCCCCAGTTCCAGCGACAAATGAGCGAAGTTTTCAGCACTGGAGCGCACGACATGGCGCGCGGTGGCGGCACCACCGGTAAAGGCAACATGGCGCACCAGCGGATGACGGGTCAGCGCCGCACCGGCGGAAGGGCCATAACCGGTAATAATATTCACAACACCGGCCGGGAACCCGGCTTGTTCAACCAGTTTACCCAGCGCCACAATGCTGGCCGAGGCGTGTTCTGACGGCTTGATCACCAAGGTATTACCCGCCGCCAGCGCCGGTGCCATCTTGATGGCTGTCAGGTACAGCGGGCTGTTCCAGGGCACAATCGCGGCGACGACGCCCATTGGCTCGTGCAGGGTGTACGCCATCATGTCGGATTTATCGACCGGCAGGGTTTGCCCTTCGATCTTGTCAGCCAGCCCCGCCATATAATAGAAAAACTCTGGCAAATACCCCATCTGGCCACGGGTTTCGCGGATCAGTTTGCCGTTTTCCCTGCTTTCCAGTTCCGCCAGCAGCTCACGATGATCAGCAATCAGGTCGCCCAGCGTCCGTAACAGCTTGCCTCGTGCTGTGGCGGTCAGCCCCGCCCAGGCCGGACTGACAAAAGCCTGATGTGCCGCCGTGACGGCGATATCGGCATCCACCTCGGTGGCATCCGGAAAACTGGCCCATGGCTGTGCCGTGGACGGCGTCAGGCTGTCAAAGCGATTGCCGCTCTGGGCTTCACAATAACGGCCATTAATGTACATCTGGTAAGGAGTCAAATTCACAGACAGGTCTCCGATGAGGTAGCAGGACAAGTACTGTTACAGCTGCCAAGAAACAGCTGCAAGGCGTGATTAATCAGTTGCGGGGATTCCATTGCCATCATGTGCCGTTGCCCGGCCATAATCTGGCAGCGGGCAGAAGGTATCTGGCAAGCCAGTTTCTGGGCCATTTCCGGGGTTGAGCCGGGGTCCAGCTCACCGGCCATCACCAGTGTTGGTACCCGGATATCAATCAGCCGGTCAGCCAGGTAATTGTCACTACCGGCGAACAGGCGATAGGCACGCAAATAACCTTCCGGGTTGTTGGCACAGACCAGATCCCGGATTCCCTGTATCCCGGCAGTGTTGGCAGCCCGGTATTCCGGACTGAACCAGCGCTCCAGCGCAGCATCTATATTGGCTTCAGGCCCATGCCTGGCCACATCCAGTGTACGAGCCAGAATTGCCTGCCGGGCGTCTTCTGTACGGTCAAACACACTCCCCATGATCACCAGCGAGCGTAATAGCTGCGGCTGCTGAATCGCAAATACCCGCGCTACCAGCCCGCCCATGGAAAAGCCGATCAGATGCACCGGCCCGCAGTCCAAGTGTTGCAGCAACCGCTGCAATTGCCCGGCGTAGTCATCCAACGAGGCCACTTTGGGCGGCAACGGACTGTGCCCATGCCCCAACATATCGTAGGTAATGACCTGGTAGTGCTGCGCCAACCCTTGCACCTGAGCGTTCCAGATTGACTGGTCCAGCCCGACGCCATGAATCAGCACAACCGCGTCACCGTCACCGCAGACCTGATAGGCCGTGCCGTCCGGAGTTTTGCCTGTCAGCTTGGTTGTCATGAGTCGTGTCCTTGCTTACTGGTTAGCGAGAGTGGCTTCTTGCTCCAGATCTTTCAGATCCTGGTAGCGGTTACCAATACGAGGGTGCAGACGCCCAGCGGTAGAACCACCCAGACAGATCACCAGCTCGTTGGCTGCCGGCGCATCTTCAATCGACATTTCCATGGTGATGTAATGCGAGCGGAAGCCGGCATCGTCCTTGTGCATCATTGGAATCTGGATAGAAGTACCCGGGCCACCGCGCTTGTTGGTGAAGGCCAGATAGCTCTGTGCATTCACGGCGTTACGGTAGTGATTGCCAAACCGCAACGTATGCACCACGGCCGAGGCGTGTTCGATTTCACCATCCATGCCGACAACGGCAGCCTTGCCATACGCTTCAATTTTATCCGCACCACCGATGGCACGGCTGACGTATTCCACGATCAACGCACCCAGGTCAGAACAGTGCGCCTTGATTTCCGGGCTCAGGTCTTCAACAAAACCACGGCCAGCCCACGGGTTACGAATAATTGCCGCGACACCGACCATGGTGACCGGCTGCTCTGCCGCTTTGCCACCTTCAATAAACGTTTCTTCAATCGTAGTAATCATCTTGCGTATTTCAAAGCTCATCGAGTGACTCCTCGCTACAGAACGTATTTTCAAAAACTGTATATTTAATGGATTGTTTTCGTTTCAATGAAACATGGTATACCATAATACACATGCTTTTAAATGACACAAGAAAATAACAGCCGACACATGCTTCAGGTGATATCCATGCCAATAGAAACCACCAGACAACCGTGTTTGAACAACCTTACTGTTTTGTTACGCCCGGGATTCAGGCTAGCCGACCTGGGGCGTATTAATGAATGGCTTACTGCCTGCCAGGGAGTGACTCCCCATCATATAAGCTGGTCGATTTGTTCGTTATCCGGCGACCTGGTTCGCTCGGACGCCGGACTGATGATTACGGCATTACCCAGCCTGAATCATCAACAGCGTCAGCAAGGCAACCTGCTGGTACTCAGTGGCCACTCCAGCCCGGAGCATGATCAGGAAATCGCCCGTCTGCCCATGCCGTTAAATGACACACTGGTCTGGATTGGCGCCGACTACTACCACGCCAGTGCCTACCTGTTTCATCGCCACGCCAGCCGGGAGGCACTGGATGAATTGATGATCACCCTGTGTATGTCAGACCTGTCGGCTGATCAGGGGGATCAGGTGATACAACAGCTACAGCAAAGCAATATCCCGGCCCACAGCCAGGATAGCCGCTTGCAGCGGGCCTTGGCCGAGATGCGCAAGCATATCGACCAGCCATTAGACCGCCATCAACTATCCCGGGCGGCCTGTCTGTCGGTACGCCAGCTGGAGCGATTATTCCAGACGCATTTCAACCAGACGCCAGGCAAGTACTATACTTGCCTGCGCCTTGAAACCGCCCGCGAACACCTGCAACAGAATCACTCATCCGTCACTGACGTCGCCTACTCCTGCGGTTTCAACTCCGTCTCGCATTTCTGCAAATTGTACAAATCCCATTTCGGCGTCAGCCCTGCCCGCACGCCCATCGTGATTTGAGCGCCAGCAAATCGAGTGATGAGCAGGCAGAACAACCGCTGCAACATCACTCAGCTGATCGTCATAACGACAAAGCAACCAACTAAAAACACATCAAAAAGAAAAGAACCGAGAGACCGGCAAGAACCGGGGCAGGCGCACTGAACCGCTGGCAATATTTTATTTACCAGTGATCCAGTACCATCGAAAAACAGGATTACCCTATCTTTTCAATAACACAAAAATATCCAATAAAATCACAACATTTCAGACAAAAATAGAATCCAATAAATCATGGTATACCATGATTTATTGATTTCGGATAAGCCTGACAATCAGAACGAAGGCATGACCTGATTAATAAACAATTGCAGGGATTCCTTTTTCTGCTCATGACTCAGGCTGTTATCACTCCAGAAACTGTATTCCGTCAAACCACTGGCTTCGTAATATTTCAGCCGTTCAACCACCTCTGCTGGTGTACCAATCACCAGATTGTTGCGCAACTGCTCTGGCGCCAAAGCCTCGAACTCCTCCAGCTCGTCTGCCGAAATCGGATGACAGAAGCCACTCACCGGTTGCTGGTCATTACGTGCCCAGCCCTGGAAGTAGGAGTACCAGCGACGAATACCTTCTACCCCAACACGCCAGTCTTCCGGATCTTCATGCACATAGGTATGACGCAGACACATAATCTTGGGCCGTGCTTTTTCCGGGTGTTTGGCACAAGCAGTTTCAAACTTGTCCATCAGGGAACCCACTTCAGCATCGGACTTGAACAGCGGCGTCACCATAACGTTGCAGTTGTTTGCAATGGCAAAATCATGTGACGCCTGCTCCCGTGCAGCCACCCACATCGGCGGCCCACCGGACTGCAGCGGTTTCGGTACTGATGTTGAGGTCGGGAACTGCCAGCACTCACCATCATGGGCATAATCTCCCTGCCACAGCTTGGGCAAGATCGGCAGCATTTCACGCAAATAACGCGCACCATCAGCGGCTGGTATACCACCAGCCATTCGATCAAATTCACACTGGTAGGCACCACGGGCAATACCGAACTCCAGCCGTCCGCAGGACATTTGATCCACCAGCGCCGCTTCGCCTGCCAGTTTTATCGGATGCCAGAAAGGCGCAATAACGGTTCCCAGACCCAGCCGGATCGTGGAAGTCTGAGGCGCCAGATACGCCAGAAAACTCAATGGGTTAGGGCCAATGGTAAATTCCATTGAGTGATGCTCACCGACCCAGACCGTTTCCATACCACCTTGTTCAGCGATCTGAACCAGCTCAACCAGCTCATTCAGCAGCTCCTGATGCGTTTTGTCAGGGCTATAACGCTCCATCTGCAGGAACAGGGAAAATTTCATACTACGTAACCTTTTTGGGAGTTCAGGTTTTGTTTTGTTCACGAAATCCACTCTTCTGTGGATTGATCTGTATTACGGTATACCATAATACATATACATAAAAGATCATCGAATACCAAGCAGTGGCAGTACAACCAATTGACCGGTTTGGGTACATTTATCCGGCTGGCGCCAAACCGATCATAGTTTCAATACATATCCATCATGACTCCCCCAAATAAAGCCAAAGCGTCACAAGATGACGCTGAGACACCATCATCCACCTTCTGCCCTTTTGATAATGACCGCACCGAATGACGTCATCTGTCCATCCCTTGTCCGGGTCGGATACTGACCATTGTCGCTCTCTTTCTTTGGGTGCCCATCAAGATGAAACACTTTTCGACTGCTTTATTATTGCTACTGTTCCTGGCACATCCCGCCATGGCAGAACCAGCAAGCTGCAAAAACCCCACGCTGGGAGAAGTGGACTGGACCGATTTGCGGGTCGCCACGGCCACCGCCAGCATTCTGCTGAACAAGCTCGGATACGATGCCAGCATTACCCGAATGCCTTCCCTGCAGGATGTTTACAAAGGCATGGACAAGGATCAGGTTGATGTTTTTATGGGCTACTGGATACCGGCACAACGTCACGTGGCCGCACCGTATCTGCAACGCGGATCGATAAAAACCCTGACAACCAACCTCGACGAGGGCCGTTACACTCTGGCTGTGCCGGACTATGTTTACGACCAGGGAATACGCAGTTTTGCCGACCTGGCCCAACACGGTGACAAGTTCGACTGGCGGATTTATGGCAGCGGCAAGGGCAGCAGTGGCAATATCTCGGTACAAAACATGATTGATTCCAACGCTTACCAGCTGCAATCGTTCAAACTGATTGAAACTTCAGAGCTGCTGATGCTGGCACAGGTCAAAGGCCGTATTCGCAAGGGTGAATGGATCGCCTTTCTGGCCTGGACACCCCACCCCATGAACCAGAATTTTTCCATTCGTTACCTGTCTGGCGGTGAAGAATACTTTGGCAAGGATTATGGTCACGCCACTATTAATACCAATGTTCGCGATGGCCTGACTGCCCGCTGCCCCAATCTCGGCCGCTTCTTCCGCAACCTGACCTTCGAGGCCAGCGAGCAGGAACAGATCATGGATCAGGTCAGCAACTACTTTGTACCGCTGGACCGGGCCATTTATATGTGGCTGAACCAGCACCCGGAAGTTATTACCCGCTGGCTACAGGGAGTCACTCGTTTTGACGGCCTGCAAGCCGACGCCACGGCCATTGCAGAGCAGCTTGCTATTGGCTGGGGACGGATCAGGGATTAGTGGCGTGTTTTGGGCGACGCATCACAGCGCCATAAAAGAGCAGAACGGCCCCGGATCTTTATTGTGTAATGGCTATTGATCCCCACTGGCCAAGCCGACATTCTCTGTATTGCCAGGAAAACCGGGGCTTGATCCTGCTCGCACCTCCGAATAAAGTGACCGCCCGGTCAGTTTTTCATTTTATTCACAGGTTCCTGCTCATGTCCGATCACACGTACTCCATGGATTACCCCGTCAGCTGGGAAGAGCTGCATCGCAATGCGCGCACGCTTTCCTTGCGGCTGTTAGACAAAGGCCCCTGGAAAGGGTTGATTGTTATTACCCGTGGCGGTCTGGTTCCGGCAGCGATTCTGGCACGAGAGATGGACATTCGTCTGATCGATACCGTGTGTGTCACCAGTTATAAAAGTACCGGGGATTCCTCGGTGCAGTCGGTACAGGGCGAGTTGCAAATCCTCAAGGGTGTCGAGGGAGATGGCGACGGCATGCTGTTGATCGACGATTTGGTCGATACCGGCAAAACTGCTCGTTGTGTACGGGAAATGCTGCCGAAAGCACATTTTGCCACGCTGTACGCCAAACCCGCCGGTGTCCCTCTGGTAGATACTTTTATTACCGAGGTGAGCCAGGATACCTGGATTCGTTTCCCCTGGGATATGGAGTACACCTTCTCGACGCCTCTGGCTGATCGCACATAACGTACCCAAGCCAGTATCCAAGCCAGCCATCATTACTGGTCGCCCCATGTGACAAACAGGTGGCGACCAGATCTTCTCGGTTCGGCCAGCACACTCTTCCCGACAAGACCAGGTTGGCCTGATTCAACCTTATTCTGCCTGCAACATTTAGGTGCCTACTGGTCCATTCAGCGCACTATCGCCAAGCATTAGCGCAACCGCTGAATCGGATATCGCGCCCTTAACACCTCATATTTCCTCCCTTAGTGCCGATAAAACGGTCATTTGAAATTAAAACGGTTATTTCTGGCCAGTTGGTCAGGATTTTGCTTTTCATCAATTGCTGTCCGAACGGTCAAGTTATAGGCCGGCGACATAATGCTGCATCAGGAGGCTCACAGGCCTTTGAAGTCAGCCAGACGATTTCCTGAATTATTAATCTGAAAGAGAGAGTGTGATGAAAAAACAACTTCTAGCCCTGGCCGTTGTCGCCGTAGCAACCATTCCTGCAGCACATGCCGAGCGTTATTTTGCTGATAACAGCATCTCTGTACTGGTTGGTGGTGATTTCAAAATTGATTCCAACGACTGGCCACAAACCGACAAGGACTACGCTCTGAACACCTACACCGTTGAGCACGTGTCGGGTTACAGCTGGGGTGGCCTGTTCTTCTTCCTCGACCGTGACCAGGGTGACAATAACTTCCGCGCCAGCTACAGCGAGTTCTCACCCAAGTTCTTCGTCACCAAGTTTGACGATGGCATCGTTAAAAACATCAACCTGGCCTTTACGCTGGAATCCGGTTCAACCTCATCCGGCTTCAGTCAGGATAACTACCTGTACGGTATTGGTGCCGACCTGGCGATTCCAGGCATGAACTTCGCCAGCGTCACGTATTTTTACAGCATGAACGACAATGGTCTGGACGACGATCACCAGATCACTCTGACCTATGGTGCATCCTGGGGCCAGGTTGAACTGGGTGGCTACATCGACTATTCAACCGGTAGTGATGATCACAAAGCCAGCTTCAACTTCAACCCGCAGCTGACCTATAACGTTGGTCCGATGCTGGGTTACGACAACAAGATCAAGCTTGGTCTTGAGTACAGCGCATGGCACAACAAATACAGCAGCGAATTTGACGAAAATACCGTCAGCGCTCTGATCAAGGTACATATGTAAACAGTAGCAAGAAGTGCAGTGCGGGCAAGGAAGCTCGCACTGCGCTACTCCATCACATAAAAACCGCTTAGCCCAGCAACAGATCACCATCGATTGGAAAATACTCGCTGGCCGCATGGATCAGTGACGATGCCGTCAGTTTTGCCACCCCGTACACCTCCACTCGTTTACCCCTGCCCACTCTCAGCTTATTGGCCAGCAAATCAAAATCGCCGTCCCCGGAAACCAGCACCACCACATCGGCCTGCTCGCCATATTCCAGCGCATCAATGGTGATGCCTACATCCCAATCGCCTTTGGCCGAACCATCGGCCCGTTGAATAAAGGGCTTCAGTCTTACCTCAAAACCGATCGCCCGCAGGATATTCTGGAATTCCCGCTGTTTCTGGTCGCCACGATCAGTGGCATAAGCAAAGGCTTTCACCACATCCCGCCCTGCCGTCGCGCGCGCCCAGAAGCGGTTGTAATCGAAATGACGCCGAAACGTACCACGGGTGGTGTAGTACACGTTTTGCACATCCACAAATATCGCTACTTTTTGCACAGGCGCTTCCTTACGATGGGTTAGTGTCAGACAACAGCGGCCATGCAGTTGCCCGCCTTGTCATGACTGGGAAGCATACCAGTCGGTCCACCAATAAGCAGACACTGCCGCGTTATTGTCGTGTCCCGATACAACCGGCCGACGCTAATCGATACTTTCCAGCACCAGACTGGAGCGCAGCTTGGCCTTGTCCCGGCCTGGAGGCGCACCAAAGACCTTGTGATAGTCGCGGCTGAATTGCGACGGACTTTCGTATCCGACCCGATACCCGACACTGGCCACTTCATGATCGGTCAGTAACAGCCGCCGGGCCGCTTGCAACCGTATCTGCTTCTGGAACTGGACCGGTGTGAATTGGGTAATCGCCTTGAAATGACGATGGAACGACGCCGGGCTCATGCTGGCCATGGCAGCCAGATCGGCGACTTTGAACCCTTGCTGATAATGGCTGCGCATCCAGGCCGTTACCCGGCCAATCCGCGCGGTATCGCTATCTTCCATACCGATTTGTTGCAATGCCGCCCCCATTGGAGAGCGTAACAAACGCCAGCAGATTTCCCGCCGCAACAGGGGCTCCAGCACCGCCAGGTCTTGCGGCTGATCCAATAACTGCAATAAACGCAGCAAGGGATCGATAAGGCCGGTGGGTAATGCCGCCGTCGACAAGGCCGACGGCCGTTCAGCCAGTGGCGGGCACGGAGCTTGTCGTGGCGCAGTCGCTAATGCCGACGCCGGGGCGTGCAGTAATAACTCCGCCACCATTTCCGGGTCAAGCGCGACACTGAAAGCCACATACGGACAGTCGGGGCTGGCCTCCATGATCCGGGAATTGACCGGTACATTCACCGATGCCAACAGGCATTGTCCCTGCCGGTAATGGAATCGGGTGTCTGCCAGCTCACTGAGCTTGCTTCCCTGCAGCACCACACAAAAGGACGTCGGATAAATGGCGCGCATCGTCCCGCTGGGCTCGGTGGCTCGGGTCAGTCGCAAGCCATCGATGGCGTTCTCCTGTCCATGGCGATGCCATTGCCGTTCGGCCAACGCGGTCAACGCATCAAGCGATGCAGAGGGCATGGCTTGCTGATGAGCCATCTGACCGGCCTGAGCAAGACCCCCCTGGTCTGCCTGCGCTGACGCCTGGCATAACGGGTTTGCGGATGGTGTTTTCATATCGATCTTCCTTCGCTTCTGTCAGCGTAACGGCCGCCGCCAGGCAACCGGTGTATACCGGGCGCAGCGGATTGGCCACGTGAATCACTGTACCCCGACAGCCATTAAAAAGTAGCTCCCGCTTGTCATTTGAGAGGATCAGGCAAGAGTCTGCGAGTTTCTGCCAGCGGTTTTTCCGCCCGCTGGCCATAGCATGGCCTTCTGTCCTGGCTAGCGAATTCAGACAACGACATCGCCAGCCAATCGTCAATGATCCACTCCCGAGGTACGCTGTTATGTCGAGCTCTTCTCCTGTTACCCCCAACACAACCCCTAACACAAGCCCCAACGTCACTGCTGACGCACCCCCGAACATCACCCACTCAGCCACGGCTCCGGGCACTATGCGGATGCGCCAGCTGGGTCACTCCGGCTTGTTTGTTTCGGAGTTGTGCCTCGGCACCATGACCTTTGGTGGCAGCGATGGCATCTGGGGCATGATCGGCCAGCTGCAACAGCAACAGGTGGATGAACTGGTGGCCGCGGCGCTGGCTGCGGGCATTAACTTTATCGATACTGCCAACATGTATGGCGGAGGTGCCAGTGAACGCCTGTTAGGTCAGGCGCTCAAAAACCTGGACGTAAAACGCGATGAAGTGGTTATCGCCACCAAGGTACTCGGCCCCATGGCTGCCAGCCCGAATACCCGTGGCGCCTCCCGGGGCCATATTATGAGTCAATGCCAGGCCAGCCTGCAGCGCCTGCAACTGGACCATATCGATCTTTACCAGATTCATGGGTTTGATAAGGCCACCCCGATCCGGGAAACCCTCGAAGCCCTGAACACTCTGGTACAACAAGGACTGGTGAATTACATCGGCTTGTCGAACTGGGCCGCCTGGCAGGTGGTCAAGGCGGTCGGGATTGCCGAAGCGCGCCAGCTGTGCCCAATTATCTCACTGCAAGCCCATTACACGCTGGTCAGCCGGGATCTCGAGCGCGAGGTCATACCGATGCTGCAGTCGGAACAGATTGGTTTGATGGTCTGGAGTCCGCTGGCCGGTGGCTATCTGTCGGGCAAATACGAAGGCCCGGAGGCATCGGCAGACAATCGCCGCACCAAACTTGACTTCCCTCCGGTAAACCGTGAACGGGGCAGTGAGGTGATTGCCGTTATGGCTGGTATCGCGGCGGAGCAACAAACCAGTATCGCCCGGATTGCCCTGGCCTGGTTGCTCCATCAATCAGCCGTAACCAGTGTTATTGTGGGTGCCAAACGCATCGATCAGCTGACCGATAATATCGCGGCCACCCAGGTGCATCTAACGACCGATCAGTTGGCCTTGCTGGACGCCGTCAGCCGCTTGCCGGAAGAATACCCGGGCTGGATGCTGGAACGGCAGCAAGAATACCGCGCTCATATGGCTTCGAACTAAGAGCCCGCCGCTGCGGATACCGGCGGGATTAACCAGCTGGCATCATGGTTTCATTTCATGGAATGGCATGAGACCTGCCAGCGCCCCTGCCATTCTGGAGCGTATAAACCCTGGCTGGCCGCCGTCATGCGACGGCCAGTCAGCCCAGGAAACACGTAACCTGTTGCCGCTTGCGCGAATGACAGGTGAAGTTCCATAAAACCAGCCTATATTTTCAAATCCTTACCGAACACCCACCATTACTTTGCATTGCGATCGCTACACTGACTGCCTACTTTATGACCCGGATCACTGCACTATGGAAACCAACCGTATAACACCGTTATTAAGCGCATTACTGTTGGCTTTTGCGGCTGCCAACCTGACTGCCTGTGGCGGCAGTGCTTCTGGCGATAGCACTTCGGATGACAGTTCAAGCAGTGATGTATCGGACTCGGACTCGGACTCGGACTCGGACTCGGACTCGGACTCGGACTCAGTATGGATCCTGAATGAAACCGGGGCAGTATCCGCACATATTCTGAGTTCCGAAACCGGCCTGGGTGTGGAAGTCAACGTTCAATCCGTGACGGAAACAACCGTGGACGGGGAAGATTACGTCGTCGTCAACTCGCAGGGGATTCCCGATTACAGCGTCACCATCACGCAGGACATCCTCGACACACTGAACAGCCGTCCCAAGGCCGACACTGACTTTGTCACCGGAGAACCGACCGTTGCCGTCGGCGACGTTATCGCCTTTGGTGAAGACATTGGCTACGACAGCAACGACAACTGCTCCATGGATTACGGCTTTGGCTACTGGCCCCCAGGACCGGAATGTCCCACCCAGGATGAACGCACCGTCTATGTGCCCGTCGAGCCATCCGCCGCCACGGAAGAATGCGACAGCGGCCTCGACAAGATCGGTATCATGGTCAACGGCGCTTCCATTTTTAACTGGGAAGATGGCTTTACCTACAACGAAGAAGGTGTCTGGTCCAACCTGGCACCAGAAGCCGAAGTGTATGACATCGATATGTGTGGCGGCCATGCCGCGGGCACCGATTATCACCACCATCTGTATTCTTCCTGCCTGGCTGAGCTGTTGGGTGATGATGGCAGCGGCCACTCCCCCATCTGGGGTTATGCCGCCGATGGTTATCCCATTTATGGCCCCTGGGAAGACGATGGCGTACTGGCCGTCAGCAGTTGGGTCACCCGCGACTATGACGATGCCGACACGGGTTGCTCCGATGGCGCTCGCAGTTGCGTCCTGGTCGATCAGTACGACACCACACAAGGCACGGTTGACGTTGATTACCCTGGCCCGGACTTTGATGACGTCGTCACCTCGCTATCAGACAACGAATTTGTTGCCGTCAACGGCTTCTATTTTGAAGACTATTATTGGGACAGTTCGTTGACGGACCAGGGCGGGGAATATCTCGACCAGCACAACGGCCATACCGATGACGAGCACGGTTACCACTACCACATCACGATTACCATGGACGACGAAGGCACCATCAAAGCGGCCTTCCCCTATATTCTCGGCCCACAATATGCGGGCGAACTGCACGACAATGCCGTGGCCAGTTGCACCAGCAGCAGCACCGACCTGCCAACGGACCTGCCTCCCGGCCGATAATGATGAAATCCGCAGGGCTGGCATGACGCCGTATTGCGGGGACTGCTGGCCCGCCTCATAAATGATTTGCATAACAGGTGATCGACGGTGAATCGCAACCACAAACGCTTACTGCTGGCAGCGCTGCTGTTGGGTCTGACCGGCTCGGCCCATGCCGCAAAAGAGATGCACATGCATGCCAGCCGCAATATTCTGGCAGATGCACCGGTTCCGCAAATAGAAATCCAGGTGTTCCGGGACGCGATGGATGGCGTCAACATACACGTCAAGGTCAAACATTATGAGCTTGGCGCTCCAGACATGGTCACCACCGCCGGTTATCAAAATGCCGAGGGGATCTTGCAAGGCCATGCCCACGTTTTTGTGAACACCCATAAAGTGCAGCGACTCTATGGCCCGGATATCCATATCCCGGCCAGCCTGTTGCAAGACGGCGTCAATCAGGTCGCGATTTCCCTTAATACCCATCAACATGAAAACTGGGTAAACAACAATCACAACATCATGAGTTCGGTATTTTTTGATCTGGCCAACGAGCCGATCACCCTGAACCGGTTCAGCTCGCAGCCCGTGACGATGCCTCATTCAGAGGCGGCGCATGCAGCCCCGCAAACCACCGGGCAACACGCCATGCCGGAGTAACACCCGGTCAGTCTGACTCGGTGGCAGAGACCGGGTAATCGGCACTTTCAATATCACGCTTGGCCTGCACGGGCCGAGCCATCCATTTCATCACAACATCCCCATCGCCACGCCCGTAGATCGTTAACGTGCCAAACCCCAAAATACGTCCCCAGATACCTTGATTGATCTCGATGGCTTCAATGGCCTCGAGTTTCATTTCATCGGTTTTGCGGGCAATAATGCCGCTCTTGTGAATCACTCGTTTGTTGGTGACACCCTGCTCGGTACAGCGCCAGGTCAACCAGTAATACAAGGCCACCGGAATCCAGATAAGGGTAACGCACAGAATCACATGCAGCACCAGGAAGAACCGGATGATCCAGTGAAATTCGAACACTCGATAGATGGTTTCGCCTTTAGACAGCGAGTCGTCAATATAAGACACCCGTTCACTCCTGCATAACCCGTCGGACCGACATACCCAAAACCGCTGGGCATATCTGATAAGCCGCCATTCAGCCAGAAACAGGACGCAGTTACCATGCTTAAACGGCGGATAACCCATTGAGTGCCATCAAAAACCGGCTCGAGACAGGGTCAGGAGCCGGTTTGAGGTCGAGCAATATATGGAGAGAGGTGCCGGGCGCTATCAACAACTCGTTAACAAAACCCCTCAGCCAATCCAGACTTGCTTGGCATTGGTGAATTCCCGGATGCCATGTGGCCCCAACTCGCGGCCATAACCGGACTTCTTGATGCCACCGGAGGGCAGCCGTGGGTCGGTTTTAACAATCCCGTTGATCGCCACCTGCCCGGCTTGCAAACGCAAGATGGCCTGACGTTTCTGACGCGGGGTGTTGGTCCAGATACTGGCTCCCAGGCCGTAGTCTGTTGCATTGGCAATCTTGATGGCGTGTTCAAAATCGTCGACCTTCATCACCGCCATCACCGGCCCGAAGGTTTCTTCTTCAAACGCCACCATGCCCGGCTGCACATCCACCAGCAATGTTGGCGGATAATAGAAACCGGGGCGATTAAGCGGCTCGCCACCCAACAGGCAACGGGCACCCGCATTGATGGTATCGCTGACCTGGCGATGCAGATTGGTTAGCAAATTCTGCCGGGCGATCGGGCCAACCTGGGTATCGTCCAGCAATGGATCGCCAATCACCAGCTTGTCCATCCGGCTGGCGAGCTTGTCGATAAATTCATCATATATCGGTGCTTCGACCAGTATCCGTTTGGCGGCAATACAAGACTGGCCAGCATTAATCATACGCGACAGCACCACAATATCGGCCGCCTTGTCGAGATCAGCATCAGCCATCACGATACAAGGATCGGAGCCGCCCAGCTCAAGCACCGCCGGTTTGATTTCCGCGGCGGCAATGCTGGCAACCTGGGCACCGGCGGCACTGGAGCCGGTAAAGGACACCGCCTGAATTGCCGGGTGACGAATCGCTGTTTCGATCTGTTCGGTGGCCAAGGTCAGGTTCACCATAATATGCGCAGGCACCTTGTTCACCGCACAAACGTCGTCAAAAATGGTTTCGATCAGTCGGGCACAACCTTGTACGTTCGGGTCGTGTTTCATAACACAGGTGTTACCGGCCATCAGCGCCGGAGCCAAAAAACGAAAAGCCAGCCACAACGGAGCATTCCAGGGCAAAATCCCCAACACCGCTCCCAGCGGCTGATAGGTGACATAACTTTGTGTCGCATCCGACTCAATCGATTCACTGTTGAGGTAGGTTTCGGCCTGCTCCGCATAGTGTTCGGTACACCAGGCGGCTTTTTCGACCTCGGCCACCCCTTCCAGAATCGGCTTGCCCATTTCCAGCGCCATCATTTCGGCCAACGCCTGCTTACGCTCGCGCAGCTTGGCCGCCACGCCCAGCATGACCTTGCTGCGCAGGCTCTGTCGGGCACTGCCCCAATCGTGATACGCACTGGCCACCAGCTCGATGCGCTGGTTCATCTCATCCGGGGTATGGGTGGCATAAGTTTCCAGCACCATCCCGGTGGTCGGGTTTGTGACTGTCAGCATACAATCTCCTGAGGCGGCCGTTGTCGGTATCAGACACGGCAGCCCGGTTGGTTCAAGGTCGGTTCAGGCGTCGGCGGTTTTCTTTTTCGGCGCCGGTTTGTCGGTTGCGGCCAGCTCGGGTTTGCGGTTCACGGCACCCAGATCCACCAGGTTACTGCTGGTTTCCGGCTTGACGACAAAATTCCGATCCATATCGAAAAAGGACTGACAGCCCTGATCGGTTATATAAATGGTGTCGGAGATGCCGCAGGTTTTATCGCCATCAACGCCCCACATCCACGGAATAATATGGAAGGTCATGCCTTCTTCCAGAATCGCAGAGTCGCCCTGGTTGAGGCTGACAATGTAGCCCTCATCCCAGCTTGGCGGGAAGGCAATACCGATCGAGTAACCGGAGCGGGTTGCCAATCGGGCGCCTACGTCGTTATCGGAAATAATATTGCGGATCATATTGTCCGCATCGGATACCGTCATGCCGGGCTGGACAAACTCATGTACCGCATCTAACGCCTGCTTCATTTTTTCCTGGGCTTTGTACATCGAATCGCTCAGTTCGCCAAGCACGACCGTACGCATCATGGCGGTGTGGTAACGCCGATAGCAGCCGCCGACTTCCAGAAAGATATGTTCGTTGGGCTGCACTACCCGGCCTTCCCAGGTCGCATGGCCAATCATTGAGCGCGGGCCAGAGGTAACGTATGGCATCACCGCCGGGGTTTCTCCTCCGGCGCGGAACATGCCGGCACTGATGGCAGCACCAATTTCGTTTTCGCTGGCTCCCGCCATACAGGCTTCGATACCCGCCGTCATACCGGCTTCGGTGGCGATGGCCGCCCGCTTCATGATCTCGATTTCGTGCACCGATTTACGAATCCGGCCCTGCTCGACGATACCAAAGCAGTCCAGCAGCTTGGCATTACGCATGCGAGTGTGGATAAAGTCCTGATGGTAGGCCGGGAAAAAATAGGAGTTACGTTCGTAACCAATACGCTTGTTGGCCAGACCAAACTCCGTCAGGGCATCCACCAGCATCTGAATGGCATCACCCGTGTCCGGGTACGGGCGGGTGACTTCCACCCAGGTACGATGGATCACATTGGATTCTTCCATCGCCCGTGTGATCATAAAAGGCTCGCCTTCCAGCGGCACAACCAGCGCCTGGAAAAAGCTGTAGCCAGTGGTCTGGTAGTCGGTCAGGTACATGATGTTTTCCGGGTCGGAAATCACCACGGCATCCAGTCGCCGGTACGCAATACGCTGGCGCAGGTCATTCATGCGACGTACGTATTCCTCGTGCGGAAAAGTCATATCATCACGTTGTCTCATTGGGCGGCCTCCAGTGCGTTGTCGGTGGCACGGACCAGCACCGTCAGTCCTGCCTTCAGATCACTTTCAGGGATGGTTAATGGCGGAATCAGTTTCAGAACCCGGCCGCCGGTGCCACAACTGGCAATCAGCAAGCCGTTGTCGAAACATTCCGCCACAATGGCTTTGGCGTGGTCGCTATCGGCCACATCCAGCGCAACGATCAGGCCTTTGCCCCGAATCGCTACCTGTGGGTATTTGCGCGCCAGCGGTGCCAGAGCCTCGTGTACGATATCGGTGTAGCGGGCAACCTGATCCATCAGTTCGCTGTCGCGGAAGTAGTTCAGCGCCTCGACACCGGCCACAAATGACAGGTTCTGGCCACGAAAGGTGCCGGTATGCTCACCCGGCGACCAGTGTTTGTCGTGTTCCGGTTTGACCAGGTTCATGGCCATCGGCGTGCCCATGCCGCCAATGCCTTTGGCCAGGCAGATGATGTCTGGATCGATACCGGTGCCATCAAAGCTGAAGAACGAACCGGTGCGGCCACACCCCACCTGGATTTCATCCACAATCAGCAGCGAGCCATGGTCATGAGCAAGGGATTGCAGCGCTTGCAGCCACTCCTGGCTGGCGACGTTCACGCCCCCTTCCGCCTGAATGGTTTCAACGATAAAGGCCGCCGGTGGCTCAATGCCGCTGGAGGCATCGGCGTATTGTTCCCGTAACAAATCGAGGGTGGCCATGGCGGCAAAGGGTTGATGGCTGACGTTATCCAGCGCAACCCCGGCAGCCCCCCGGAAGTAGTTGTTGGCGGTGCAGGCCAGTGCCCCCAGGGTCATGCCATGAAAGCCTTTCGAAAACGCCACCACCTGACGACGACCAGTTACCCGGCGCGCCAGCTTGAGGGCGGCCTCTACCGCATTGGTGCCGGTTGGCCCCATAAACTGCATGCGGTGATCCATGGAACGTGGCGCCAGAATCACGCTCTCGAACGTTTCCATATAACGGCGCTTGGCGGTGGTGTGCATATCCAGACTGTGCAGCACGCCATCCTGCTGAATGTAGTCAATCACCGCCGCTTTCATGCGTTCATTGTTGTGGCCAAAATTCAGTACGCCAGCCCCGGCAAAAAAATCGATGTATTCATTGCCCTGCTCATCAATCTGACGGGCATTGGAGGCTTTATCGAACACCACGGGATAAACACGACAGTAGGCACGAATATCCGACTCACGTTGCGCAAAAATGCTCATTAATTACTCCTTCATCAAACGAATCTGGCTATACCGGTTGAATATGCCGGGTTGCTCAGGGTTGGGGGGCATGCACCAACTGGGCATACAAACGGGTCACCTGTTCAATCAGGCGATCGTTAAAATCGTAATGGGGGCTGTGACAGGGCCAGGCAGGTGCCGAGCCGTCATCGGAGCCGACCAGCGCAAACGCACCGGGTATCTCGTTGAGGTAATAACTGAAGTCTTCCGATGCCATGATGGGCAAGCGCACACCGTGCTCCAGCATCCGGGCACCAAACAGCTGCTCCCAACCCTGGCGCATCAGCCGCGCTTGCTCCGGGTGGTTGATCGTCGCCTCGTAACGGGGTTGATGATCCACTTCTGCGGTCACCCCATAACCGGCGGCGGTGTGTTGGCAGATTTCATCGATCAGGGCATTCACCTGCAAGCGGGTAGCGCTGTCGGGTACCCGGATACTGCCGGAGATCACCGCGTTCTGGGCGATGACGGTTGGCGCACTGATGGCGTCAATCGATGTCACGCTGACCACCGCGGCCTGCTGTGGCGCCAGACGCCGACTGACAATCTGCTGCAATGCCACCACCAGGGCACTGGCAGCCAATACCGGATCGCGACACTGTTCCGGCTGGCTGGCATGACCACCACGGCCACTGACCCGAATCTGGAAAGTGCCGTTACCACACATCACAATGCCATTCGGGCAGGCCATGTGACCAAACGGGATGGCGGGCCAGTTGTGCCAGCCAAAAATGGCGTCGACACCTTCCAGCGCGCCGTCGTCAATCATCGCCCTGGCCCCATGGCCACCTTCTTCTGCCGGTTGGAACACCAGCGTTACCGGAGCTGGCAAAGCCGCTTCGTGGAGCTTCAGCCAGTGGGCTGTTGCCAGCAAGGTCGCACTGTGGCCATCGTGACCACACGCATGCATGCAGCCATCCTGGCGTGAGCGCCAGGCGACGCTGGTTTGCTCCTGAATAGGCAAGGCATCCATATCGCCACGCAAGGCAAAATGAGGGGTATCTGAAGCAGGTGCTGCCGATCCACCCAGCCAGGCGACGGTGCCAGTACGGGCGCAGGCACGCCAACGGATACCTAAATCATCCAGTCGTTGGCGCACCACCCGGGCGGTGTGCTCTTCTTCCCAACTCAACTCCGGCTGCTGGTGCAATTGACGCCTCAGCACCGTGGCTTGGCTGATTACTTCAGACCAGTTATTCGCCATCACACATCCTCCGGTTCATTCATTAGCTTCAGCACAGGCCGTTCCGCTTCAGCGTCTGATGGCTCCAGATTGTCATGATTGCGCCATACCCAAAAATTAAATTCTTTAAAAACAACGCCTTACGACGCACAAAAAAGTGACACTGAATTTCAGAAACGGCCTGATTCGATACTCTATCGCTATAAGCCAAAACCAATAACCACAGGCAAGCTATCAACCAAGTGGACAATACAAAGCTGGTTTGACCAGAACGACAGGTTTTAAACGCCAAGAGAAATTAAAAGAAAAGCGGACAGACCCTAAAGAGCTATACAAAGAGCACTTACAAGACTAACGGCCGATAGAATATTATTTGTGCATTAAAATAATGCACAAAGATCCAGGCTGGTGCGTGAAAATTCACAATTCCACTCTTAAGACAAGGCTAAGGCAGCCATTGGATAGCAGCAGGAAAAACAAAACAGAAAAGCAAGCAAGACAAAACCATGGCATGGCCAGAGTCTTGCCACTTGCTGCAAGCCATAATTTGCTGGCGATGTCACAAAAGCGTCAACAAGCTAAATATTATTCACGATTTTCAGGAGAAAAACCGATGCTGAAACAGCGTACAAAAAACAGAAAATTGACATCAAGTTACTGTTTTAAAAGGACTTTTATACAATACACAAGCATCTGTACTGCAACAGGACAAATTACATTCAACACAAATGATTAGTTTTTTTCATCTTTTTGGTTAGAAAGCCTCGCTTTTTTAGCCACCAGGAAGCTACTACTATGGTCTTACTTTCAAGGCACAACCCAATCAGACAAAACCAAGGAGTTCTATTATGAACAACCAAGACCAAGCCGCTAACATCTGCAGCAAAGAAGAAATCGATATGCATATCGCTGCTGCCAAACAAATGCGTTCTGACTATATCTCTGCACTGTGCAGCGATCTGATCACCAGCATCAAACATGCATTCCACTTCAAATCCCACAAAATGATTTCCAGCCACTAAGCAGAAATCAGCCGTACCGCACCAAGACAGTATTCAGGCACCACCGGCACAAGAATAAGTCGCCGGCATTTGGCCTGGGTCTGATCACTTTTTTGCTTCATTTTATTCGAAGACGTTATGGGGGCCAGATGGCTACCCAATTGTCTCGGGTAACCCTCCTCGCATGACCTCCCTGCTTTTTTACTTATTGTTGTTACTCAAAATACGCCCAGCCGGCTTCTGTGTGCCAGCAGACAAACCCGACCCCAGGCAATCCCCAGCAACAGTTCGGTAACTACTGCCAGCAAGATGCCATAGCCGGCATAGCCGCGTAATAATTCAAACAGTCCCAAAGCCGCCAGCCCCAACAGCATCACCAGCAGCCCCATAGCGATCGCTTTATGTACATCGGAGGAACGGCAATCCCGGTTTAACCAGCAAATCAGCGTCAAACCCAGAAACACCATGGCCATACGGCGAGCGACAAAAGCAGCGGACTCCGACTCACTGACCCCCATCAACCACAGCAGCAGTTCCGGTGCCCCCAGCGATATCAGAAACAGCAATCCGGTCACAACGGCGGTCAGCGTACTCAGCATGTAAAACATGATCTATCTTCCCTGATTGTTTTGAAATGAACCCATTATTCAATAAGCCGCGCTCCCTGAATAAAATCGTCAGATTTCACAGCAGACTGGAGCGACCAAAAATCGTATCACAATGATGAATACGCCACTGCATCGGCATTAGGATGAGATGAGATGAGCCAAAGCGGGCATGAGTCGGCGGGAGCGACAGTAACGGGGTTTACCCTGATGCCTGCACGCCCGAAACGCGGCAACACAGAAGCCCAGAAACAAGAGAGAAACAAGAGAGAAACAAGAGAGAAACAAGAGAGAAACAAGAGAGAAACAAGAGAGAAACAAGAGAGAAACAAGAG
>NZ_JAUORS010000019.1:0-72186 GCF_030548165.1 Oceanobacter sp. 5_MG-2023
CTCGTAGCTCAGCTGGATAGAGTACCTGGCTACGAACCAGGTGGTCGGAGGTTCGAATCCTCCCGAGCGCACCATTTCAGAAAAATCCTTCGAAGCGTCCGCTTCATGATCAAATCCCCTGCTATAAATATTCATGCTTAACCAACGGCAACCTTCGTCGTCGTACGGCTTTTATATCAATCACACTCTTTCAGAACCCAGGCACTGCTGCTGTTGCACCCACTCTAACAACTGCTCAAATCGTTCCGGCGGAAAGCAGACAATGCCATGCTGTTGCAGCAGCGCAGCGGTGATGCCGCTATAGGGTGTCAACTGCTTGCTGAATGAGCCATCGTAAGTACTGTCGGTGCCACAGGAAGGAGAACGTGATGCCAGTAACGCCGCTTGTACGTTATGGGCCTGGGCATAAGCCAGGGTTTGCCGAGCGCCCGCCAGAAACGATTCAGTAACGTCGTCGCCACTGCATGTCAGCACTCGGCGCTGGCCAGCCAATACCTGCGTACCATCACCGCCAACGATTTCCGCCGCCGGTCGTGGGGTCGGCAAACCGCCAGCCATTTCCGGGCAGACCGGTATCAGCCATCCCTTGCGCCGCCACTGATCAAGCGTCGCGTGGTGGAGGGCCAGTTTGGTGGCGTTGTCGGCACCATCATAGCGGACGGGCTGACCGAGCAGGCAGGCTGATACCAGAATATTCATGGGTTGATTATCACCGAGTGGTACGTCTGGCCATTACATGGATATAACGACCGAACAGGCGATAGGGATCTTGCAGGCCAAATTCCAGATCGGCCTGATTAACTGCCGACTGGCCAATACGGTCACGGATTTTCTGGTGCATATGATCGTGGATGCAGCGGATGCCACGCCAGCGGACAATATCAAAACCACCCGCTTGCAGCTTATCCATCACCTTGTCTGGGTCGAGAGGATGCTGGGGTGCATTGCCTTCCTGGCGCAGCCGATCATTGGAGCCGTCCGGAGCATGGGTACGGCCGTTCATAAGCTGACGCCACTGATGACCATGGCGGTTGTAAAACATCAGCGAGAGCCAGCCGTTGGTTGCGACCTTGCTGGTGATGGCCTGCAGTGCATCGTAGGGCTGTTCCAGCCATTCCAGTACCGCATGGTTGAGTACCAGATCAAACTGACCAGGAAACCGGTCTGAGGCTGACTGCAGGGAGCAACAGGCACTGTTGAGCGGCAGGTTGTCGGCCGCAAAGCTGTGTTTTGCCTGCGTCAGCATGGTTTCGGAAATATCACACAAATGGATCGCCGCCCCTTGTCGGGCCAGTTCCAGGGCAAATTGCCCTTGTCCGCCACCGAGATCCAATACCCTGGCGTTGGGTAGCGCGATCTTCAGGTCGGCAAAATCCTGTCGCAGGGCCGCCAGGCGCAGCTGGCCTTTGGGGGTGTCGTAAATCGTTTTGCGAAAGCGGGCAGAGATATCATCAAAATTACGATCAGGTGCCAGTTTGTCACTGACTGTTGGCGGTTGAGTACTCATTATCAGCTCTGTGGGCGCACCATTTTTTTCTGTTTGGCCAGCCAGCGATCGAGGCTATTGGCAAACGACTGTTTGTCACGTTGATCAAAGGCAGAAGGCCCGCCACTCTGAATACCGCTGGAACGCATGGTTTCCATAAAGTCCCGCATGTTCAGCTGTTGACGGATGGTTTCGCGGCTATAGGGTTCGCCGCGAGGGTTCATGGCATCCACCCCCAGCTCCATGATTTCTGCGGCCAGCGGAATATCCTGAGTAATCAACAGATCACCGGGACGAGCGCTTTGCACAATCGAGTTATCGGCGACATCAAATCCGGCGGCCACGGTACGGCTGTGGATCCACTCCGATTTGGGTAGCGGTAGCGTATGGTTGGCAACAAACCAGATATGCACCTGTGTGCGCACAGCGGCTTTACAGAGAATATCCCGGATGGCTTTGGGGGCGGCGTCGGCGTCAACCCAGATACAGGCTGGTTGTGGCAGGGTGTTCAATAGAAAAATCCGTTCAAGACAGTATTGCTTGCAGCACCCATCGTTCTTGGTGGTGATGGGCGTGCTCGCCGGTTAAAGGTGGTCGACTGTATGTACCAATGACATGTTAAGCCATGACAGTGGAGGCTTGCATTTACCATCGAGCGTGTCGTTGTGGTTATCAACCAGAGCTGCCGAGACCAAACGATTATCCGGGTTCATCAGGTTAAATCCAAAGCGGCTTTGAAAGGCTATGGGGTAGTCACGATGACCGGCGTTATTCTGGGCGCTGGCGACAGGAAACTGGGTAATGGAGCCAGCCAAGGCTTTATACGTATCGCTGCAAGGGCCGGGAGAGCGGGCCATATCAATGAGCCAGCCACTCCAATCCTGATTGTTGTGGATACCGAAAGCAGCACAATGGTCGATGCCCTGTTTTGCATCCGGGCAAACTCCCCAGGGGATTTGCAGTTCATCCAGCCGTGTTTCCCATAGATGGTTGCTGGCAGATAGCACAACAAACAAGGGTAGCTCACTGCCGATAGCGGATTGCAGTGCTGATTCCAGCTCAGGCAGAGGCATCAGGCTGGCAGATAAATCATTAAGACACGCGGCCTTGTTGGCGACTAATACGATACCGGGAGAAGACATACGATGACGTCCCTGATTCAAGGGCTTAAACCCTACTACAGAGATGGGAAGTGGTAAATATATAACCGTATTGTTTGATCCAGCGCCGTAGAGCAGCCGGGCCAACACCAGGCGCTTGGCAGGCCTTGTGGTTGGGGGCTTATTGATAACTCAAGCTTCCAGAGGGATTAGGCTATCGCAACCTGGCCGAGGCCAAGAAAGATGTTGGTGGTTATCTGATGGACTACTACAACCGGCAGCGACCTCATACATTCAACGACGGTATTTCGCCCGTTGCAGCTGAGGAAAACCTTAAAATGCTGTCCGGAATCAGTTGACCACTACAATCACTCCGGTCGTGATCTAGCCCTCAACGCCCAGTTCGCTGGGCGTTGTTGTGAATGCAGAACGTATAAGCTCAGTTAAGTCGTTCGTGTGGGTTAATTGGTTGTTTTTGTTTGTGCTGCTTGCACCTTGTGAAGTGAGTGCAAGCAATATGTAAGCAAATGTAGATTACCGAGACCGCACTTTTACGTGTTTGACCTCAAGGTCTTGTACGCCCCAATGCTTGTAATATTCTCAGGAAGATTCAGCTCGGTCAGAATAGGGAGCAATGAATTTTCTGTCTGAGTAAGGCTAACTAAAAACTCTGCTTTCACTCCCAGCTCGTTTAACAAGCCTCCAAACGTTTTACCGTAGGATTGCAGCAGTAACGTTAAACTGGATGGTAGTAACTCTGGCAAGTCGAGAGGGATTTTGTCGTCATAGAATTCCTCCTTTGTTTGCCCTGTCTTGCTAAAATGGATATTGGCAGTTCGATATTGTGACGGGGTGATCAGGCCATACTGATTGAGTCTATAAACAATCGCTCTGGCGCTAATTCCCCACTTTACTTTTATCGAATAAATGGTGTTCCAATCTATCCTTGTTTTGCTTCTGCTTGTGTACTCGCGAATTAGAGCAGCGCGAGGAAGTAAAAAATGGCTGGCAAAATGATCCGCTTGTGATTCTGTATCTCTATCACCTGTCTCAACGCCATCGTGGCCGATTATGTGTAACATTTCGTGGCCAATATCCATTCGGATTCTTGGCGTATTCTTTGTTGTGTTCAGGATGATAATTGGACGCCCTCTGTTTAAGGAGAGGGCGTCAATTTTTTCAGATATATCACCAAAAGTTGAGACAATAGCGCCAGCATTTTCTGCAACGCGGATCATGTTTTTTATTGGGCCATCACCCAGCTTCCAATATTTTCGGCATTCAATACTAGCGGATTCAGAATCAGCAAGAGACGAAATTTCAAATTGGGGGAAGTTCACCTTCGGTAGATCAAGATATGCTTCCAGTGTCTCGATTAGCTTGTTCATCATGGTGGCGCGTGCTGCACTTTCCCGTCTTGATGAAACAAGAGTCGTTTTTAATTTTCTAAAGTGACATTCTTCTTCTTTAACTTGGTTCCCAAGCGGATAGCAGAAGAAGCTCGAATCGACACGTAATTCATACGCGAGGGCATCAACTAAATCTTTAGTTGGCACTTTTTTATCGGTGGTCTCAAGTTGATGGATATACTGGCGAGTTGTGCCCACTCGCTCACCTAACTCATTCAGAGAAATGCCCGACATAAGCCGGGCAATTCTTAAGTTATCACCGTTGAATAAAATTCTATCAGTCATTCGTCGCGCTCTTCTGAATCAGATGCTTTGTCTTTTCTTGTTTTTGGCAAAGATGCAGATGCTGGCGGCAACTCTACTGGTTCGCTCTCTGTAGTATTTATAGCTACCAGATTAGTAGATATATCGAAGATTGGCACCGTGCGTGATGCCACTACTTCACCTGACTCGCTCATGCCAAAAAATTCTATGTTGGTGGTCGTGCCTTCAAGATCCGTTTCAACTGCGTAAACCCAAACGAGTTTTTCGGGTATTGGGAGATCATCAAATAGCATGGAGTTTTGACGTAACTCTGGATGGGACTGCGCCCTGCTGCAAATGTTGTTCTTGGGTTTTTCTGCCATGCCTTTGTAGAAGCTAAACTGCACACTGCCGATTTGAGCAATAAAGCGAAGCGATGGGTCGACCACATTTAGCCACGGAATGCTTTCTGCCTGATTCTGAATTTCACTGCAAATCCAAGCATGAGCTCGGCAACCTGTACTCCAGCCATTATCTCTATCTTCGACGGAATCCAAATTTTCAGCTCTGACCCTTGCAATCAGCTGGCCGATATAGTCAATGCGTTCATCAGTAAGGCAGGAATGTATTTCAGAAGGCTTTTTGATCATGTGGCAGTACCCATCTATGGCAGTGAAGGTGTGATCATGATATGGGCTATTTGTGGTATTTGTCAATCTGATGTTAATTTGTAAATCAGAGGGCGGTTTGTCAACTTGATGATAGCAATATCGCGTTGGCAGATTTTGTCAGTTTTACTTAAAAGTAAGCTCATGTAAGCGGGGCGAATGTTTGTTTATCCAGAAAATAAAAAGCCCCGGAAGCCTTACGGCTCGGGGCTTTGATATGGTGGGCCTTCCCAGACTTGAACTGGGGACCTGCCGATTATGAGTCGGATGCTCTAACCAACTGAGCTAAAGGCCCTTCTGATCGAGGTGTGCGGTCGCACGCCTCTGGTTGCTGCCATAACTGTAACTGGCAAAAACAGGGCGCTGATTATAAATTGGCGCTCGTGACTATGCAAAGAGTAGATATAAAAAAACCGGCGCAAAGCCGGTTTTTTTATATCACGCTGGCCGATTACACGACTATTCGTCGATAAAGCTGCGCAAGTGATCTGAGCGGCTGGGATGACGCAGCTTGCGTAATGCCTTCGCTTCGATCTGGCGGATACGCTCGCGGGTCACGTCAAACTGTTTACCCACTTCTTCCAGAGTGTGATCGGTGTTCATATCGATACCGAAACGCATACGCAGCACTTTGGCTTCACGGGCCGTCAGGCCAGACAAGACGGAGCGGGTCGCTTCGGTCAGGCCATCGTTGGTGGCAGTATCCATCGGAGACTCGGAATGCGCGTCTTCGATAAAATCACCCAGATGCGAATCTTCATCGTCGCCGATTGGCGTTTCCATGGAGATAGGCTCTTTGGCGATTTTCAGTACTTTGCGGATTTTGTCTTCTGGCATTTCCATTCGTTCTGCCAGTTCTTCCGGCGTTGGTTCGCGGCCCATTTCCTGAAGCATCTGGCGGCTGATACGGTTCAGCTTGTTGATGGTTTCAATCATATGTACCGGAATACGAATGGTGCGTGCCTGGTCGGCAATCGAACGGGTGATTGCCTGACGAATCCACCAGGTGGCGTAAGTCGAGAACTTGTACCCACGACGGTATTCGAATTTGTCGACGGCTTTCATCAGGCCGATGTTGCCTTCCTGAATCAGATCCAGGAATTGCAAACCCCGGTTGGTGTACTTCTTGGCGATCGAGATAACCAGACGCAGGTTGGCTTCCACCATTTCTTTCTTGGCGCGGCGGGCGCGGGCTTCACCGATGGAAACGCGACGGTTTACTTCCTTGATTTCCGGGATGCTCAGGCCAACACGGGTCTCAACGGCTTGTATTTTGCGTTGGGCACGGAAAATATCGAGCTTGTAGGTGTCGAGTTTTTTCGAGTAGGGCTTGTTAGAGGCGATCAGGCCTTCAATCCAGTCATGATCAACTTCGTTGCCCTGGAAAAACTTGATGAAGTCCTTGCGATCCATCCCGCACTTGCGCGTCATCATCATCATGATCTGACGTTCCTGGGTGCGAATGACGTGCAATGATTCACGGGCAGCGACGACCAGTCGTTCAAAGTACTTGGGCGACAGCTTGATCGGCGCAAAGACAGAGGCCAGTTCAGACAGGGCCGTTTCGGCTTGTTTGCTGGCGCGGCCATGTTTTTCAATCGTGGCCAGCACTGCTTCGTTGGCGTCGTAGATTTCTTCGAAGCGACGGTTAACCTCGGTCAGGTCGATACCACCGCTTTCTTCGTCATCGTCGTCATCGCTGTCTGAGTCGTTTGTTTCTTCGACTACGGCATCAGGGCCACTTTGTGGGCCGGGTTCCGGGTCTTCATCGGAAGGGTCGATAAAGCCGTTGAAGATATCACCAATGCGGTTCGGGTCCTGTTCGGCGTCTGCAAATGCCTTGAGGATGGTCTGTACAGCGCCCGGGTAATAGGACAGTGCTGACATCACTTCGCGGATGCCTTCTTCAATACGCTTGGCGATAACAATTTCGCCTTCACGGGTCAGCAGCTCAACGGTGCCCATTTCGCGCATGTACATACGGACTGGGTCGGTAGTGCGACCAACATCGCTTTCAACGGATGCCAATGCAGCAGCGGCTTCTTCAGCGGCAGCATCGTCGGCAGCATCGTTCATGAACAGTGCTTCGCCATCCGGTGCCACTTCTGATACCGGAATGCCGATGTCGTTGATCATGCGGATGATGTCTTCAACCTGATCCGGGTTGGCAATGTCATCTGGCAGATGGTCGTTCACCTGAGCATAGGTGAGGTAGCCTTGCTCTTTACCTTTGGCAATGAGTTCTTTCAATCGGGACTGTTGGGTATTCGCAGACATAGGGGCCCTGTGATCCGTTGGTATCAGGCGTGGCAAGAAAAGCGCCGAAGTATATCTTTTTGACCGGTTTTAGGCCAGCACCAAGGGGATGGGTTCCATCCGGGCTGTGAATAAAAATATACAACAAGGACTCTTTGTGTTGAGTCGGGGCATTTCTGATACGACTTATCCATATGGGGGTGAATGTTTGTGTTTTCAAGCAGCATAGACCGGATCTAACGCTGATGTGGGTTGTTCAGGTAAATATCGCCACGTCCGGCGGTGAGTTCACGGCGTTGGCGTTGGTAGGTTTTCAGCTGTTTTATATCGTCGGCGCTCATTTGGCGGCGGCTTTCCTTGTGCTGGTAGCGTGCCAGTAGTGACTGGTATTCACGTTCCGTCTGGCGGGCACAGAGGCGCTTGATGGCATTGCCAACTTCGGCAAGAACGGGTCTGACCGGTGTTTCGTTGTGGTTGGCCAGGCGAGTCAGCTCGGTGTGGAAGGGGGTGCCTATCCATTGTATGAGTAGTCCAACGCTGCTGGATTGTGGCGATTGATGCAGCTTTTTCATAACTTCCAGCAAGAGTTGTTCGCGCTCGGTGAGGGGCTCAAAGTCGACGGGGTCCAGCTGGCTGGCGAGTGCCGGATTGCGTATCAGGGCGGACAGTGCGCGTTCCACTGCCGCTACCATGCGTTGGCTGTCGCTGGCGGAACTGTTGTCGGAACCGCTTTGACCAGTCTGGTTATTGTAGGGGTGGCTGGTATCGGTGGTGTCATCATCGAGCCAGGCGGGCACGTTATCTGAGTGTGGATGGCGCTCGATTGCTGGCTGGTGATTCTGGCTGGCAGGTGGCGTGTGATCGTCATCGGCGCTGTTGATTTTGTTCATTGCCCGGCTTTGCACGCCCAGCTGTTTTTCCAGTTCAGCGGTCATCAGGTCGCGCAGGGTGCCACGCGGGATCTTGCTGATCAGTGGCGCGGCCAGTTGGTCCAGTCGTGCTTTGCCATCCAGGCTGTCGAAGTCGACCTGTTGTTTGAGGTGATCAAACAGAAACTCTGGCAGATGGCGGGACTGGTTCAGGCGCTGTTCGAAGGCTTCTTTGCCTTCCTGTCGTATCAGGGTGTCCGGGTCTTCACCATCGGGTAAAAACAAAAAGCGGGCTTGCAGGCCATCTTCAAGGATGGGCAATACGGTTTCCATGGCCCGGGCAGCGGCGGTGCGACCAGCGGCGTCGCCGTCAAAGCAGAAAATCAGTTCGGGCACCATTTTGAACAGCCGCCGCAAGTGATGCTCGCTGGTAGCGGTACCGAGGGTGGCAACGGCGTAGTGAATTCCGTATTCGGCCAGGGCGACAACATCCATATAGCCTTCGACGATCATCAGGCGATTCAGTTTCTGGCGAATTTTGCGGGCTTCGTAGAGGCCATACAACTCTTTGTTTTTCTGGAATATCGGCGTTTCCGGCGAGTTGAGATATTTGGGTTTTTCGTCGCCCAGCACGCGGCCACCAAAGGCGATGACGCGGCCACGGATATCCCGTATCGGGAACATGATGCGATCGCGGAAACGGTCATAGCAGCGGCCGTCGTCTTTTTCGATCAGCATGCCTGATGTGATCAGTTGTTTGATATCGCCGGGAGTGTGGCCCAGAGCATCGAGCAGGTTGTCCCAGCCGGGCGGGGCATAGCCAATGGCAAAAAACTTGGCTGCCTTGCCGGAGAGGCCTCGGCTTTTCAGGTAATCGACGGCGCGCTGGCGCTGGCCATGCTGACGTAGCTGGCGACTGAAAAAATCACTGGAGTGAGACAGTTGGCGATACAGGGGATCCTGTTCTTGCTGCTGCCGTACCATATCCTGGCTTTGCTGGTCGCGAGGGACATCCAACCCGACACTGGCGGCCAGTTTTTCGACGGCATCAGGGAAGCTCAGGCCGTCAAATTCCATCACAAATTTCAGCGCACTGCCGGAGGCGCCACAACCAAAACAATAGTAGAACTGTTTCTCGCGGCTGACGGTAAACGAGGGGGTGTTTTCATTATGGAAAGGGCAGCAGGCGGAGTAATTTTTGCCGGCCTTTTTAAGCTTGACGCGACTGTCTACCACATCGACAACGTCGGTGCGTGAGAGCAGTTCATCAATAAATGCTTGTGGTATCCGGCCCGCCATCGATTATTCAACCCGTCGACAACTACACCTGCGGTATAGCGTAAATAAAGATAGCAGAAAACAAAAAACGCCACTGTAAAAAAGTGGCGTTTTGACTCTGGCGTTGGTGTCTGTCCAGCCGCTTAACCGAGTATGGCTTTCACCATTCGGCTGACTTGCGCCATATCTGCGCGGCCTTGCACCTGTGGTTTGAGGATGCCCATAACGTTACCCATGTCCTGCACGGAGGCAGCACCGGATTGTGCAACGGCATCAGCAACGAGCTGGCTCAGCTCATCTTCACTCAGAGCTGCTGGCAGAAATTCGCTAAGCACATCAATTTCGAATTGCTCAACGGCTGCCAACTCATCGCGACCTGCTGCCGTATACTGGGCAATAGAATCGCGACGTTGTTTGGTCATCTTGTCGAGAATAACCAGAGCCCGGGCATCATCTACGTCGATGCGCTCGTCCACTTCCACTCGTTTGAACTCAGCAGTTAATAATCGCAAGGCGCCCAACCGGTCTTTCTGTTTGGCACGCATGGCGTCTTTTACAGCTGCTTTTACCTGTTCAACCAAAGTACTCATGATGGCTCCTGTTGTTATTCAGAACAAAAATCAGTACAGGCGAACCAGCTTGCGTGATTCACGTTGTACTTTTTTCAGATGACGCTTGACGGCAGCGGCAGCCTGGCGTTTACGGATCCAGGTTGGCTTTTCGTAGTGTTCACGACGGCGTACTTCAGACAGTACACCGGCTTTTTCACAAGAGCGTTTGAAACGACGCAGAGCGACGTCAAATGGTTCGTTTTCTTTAACTTTTACAGCGGGCATCCAATCACCTACGTTTTAGCTGAATTCTTTTGTCGAGGCCGATGATTCAGGAAACTCCTGCACGGACCCCAGTTAGAGGGCGGGCATTCTAATGTTTTTTGCAGCGGAATGCAAAGCCCTGACGGTCTGTTTGGTTGGCTTTCGATCAACTGGGCCGTATTATGGGCGGCTTGGCTGTTGCTGCAAGATATTCTTGGTGGCGGTCGACCAAAATCAGGAGCAGGTGAATGAACGTGTTGAAGGGTGTGGCGTGATTGTATTGGGGCTGGAAACGTCTTGTGATGAAACCGGTATTGCCGTTTACGATACCCGCCGTGGATTACTGGCGCACCGGTTGTATTCCCAGATTGCCGTGCACGCGGAATATGGTGGTGTCGTGCCGGAACTGGCTTCGCGGGATCATGTTCGCAAGGTGATGCCACTGATTCATGAAGCGCTGGCGGAGTCCGGTCTGGTGGTAAACGATCTCGACGGCATTGCCTACACATCGGGGCCTGGGTTGGTTGGAGCCTTGCTGGTTGGGGCCTGTTTTGGCCGCAGCCTGGCCTGGGCGCTGGGAAAACCGGCGATTGGCGTTCATCATATGGAAGGCCATTTGCTGGCCCCCATGCTGGAAGATAATCCGCCGGAGTTTCCGTTTATCGCCCTGTTGGTCTCGGGTGGCCATACCCAGCTGGTACAGGTGGACGGTATTGGTCAGTATCAATTGCTCGGTGATTCGCTGGATGATGCGGCTGGAGAAGCGTTCGACAAGGCGGCCAAAATGATGGGACTGCCTTACCCTGGCGGCCCGGCTCTGAGTCAGCTGGCGCTGGCCGGTGACGACAAACGTTTTACGTTCCCGCGGCCAATGACCGACCGGCCTGGTCTGGATTTCAGTTTCAGTGGTTTGAAAACCTTTACCCGTACCAAAATCCTGGCGATGGCTGTCGATGGTGTATTGGCAGAACAAGACAAGGCTGATATCTCTGCCGGGTTTCAGGCGGCAGTGGTGGATACCTTGTCGCTGAAGTGCAAACGGGCGATGAAACAAACCGGTATCAAGCGGCTGATTATTGCTGGTGGGGTCGGTGCCAATACCCGCTTGCGCCAGCAGTTGCGAGATACCGCGGAAGCCATGGGCGGAGCGGTGTATTACCCCCGTCTGGAGTTTTGTACCGATAATGGTGCCATGATCGCTTACGCCGGAGCACAACGTTTGGCGGCGGGTCAATCTTCAGATTTGGCGGTGGCGGTTGTTCCCCGTTGGCCTTTGGTTGATTTACCGGCTGTCGCCGGAGTAACAGCAATGGAGATCGCCATCGATGGATAGAGTGTTTATTGAAGGCCTCAGGGTGGACGCCGTCATTGGTGTATTTGAGTGGGAAAAACAGGTTCGCCAGCCGTTGGTGTTTGATTTGGAAATGGCCTGGGATATTCGTCAGGCCGCGGTGACCGATGATCTGGCGTTTGCCCTGAATTATCAGGCGGTTACTGAATATATCGAAGGGTTTGTGCGTGAGCAGCACTTCCAGTTGCTGGAGTCGTTGCTGGAGCGCTTGTCTGACGGGTTATTACAAGAATTTGGCATGCCCTGGTTGTCGATCCGGGTAGAAAAGCCGGCAGTGGTGCCGCAAGCGCGGGCTGTCGGGTTAAAAATTGAGCGAGGAGTCTTGTAATGGCGGTTGTCTTTCTGGGGATCGGTTCCAACCAGCGGCCAGAAGAAAACATCGTGGCTGGCTTGGTGGCACTGGAGCAGCAGTTTGGGCTGGAACAGGTGTCGCCCTGGTACCGCTCACCAGCCATGGGGTTTGATGGCCCGGCGTTTATCAATCTGGTGGTCAAGATCTCGACCGATTTGTCGTTACAAGCGTTGGGGCGTGTGCTCAAGCAGCTGGAGCGGGATTTTGGCCGCGCTCCCGATGCGGTGAAATTTTCATCCCGTACGCTGGATGTGGATGTGTTGCTGTACAACGATCTGGTTGGTGAATACGAAGGCCATTCGTTGCCGCGTGGTGATATCCGTCGCTGTGCTTTTGTGTTGCGGCCGTTGCTGGATATCGCACCGGACCTGAGTTGCCCATCGAGTCATCAGCGGTTTGACAGTTTTTGGCCAGCATTGGCCTTGCAACCGCTGGAGCAAATCACGCCGCCGGTGGATGTCGAAGGGCGAGTGCCCTGTTTCAAGCAACCTGCCTGATGGCTAAGATCAGGCATCACGATGCCTGATGCGCTTTCCAGTCTTCCAGGTGGGTTTTTCTGGCGGCCGCCAGTGCGGGTCGAATAGCGGCTCCGCTAATACCGGTGGCGATAATGTCCTGGGCGCTGATGGTCAGTACTGCTGCCAGCGCGCGTTGCAAATACTCCACTTGCGGGTAGTCGCAGTCTTCAAAACCGGTTCGGCCTCTGGAGTCCGCCTTGGCAACCAGCAGCAGTTGCTCAAACCGCTCCCGCCGACGCCAGACATCCACCCCATCGAATAACTTCAAGATGGTTTCTGGTCGTAATTCCAGTGCCCGGTGCACATGGGTGTGCCATTGACTGGACAGCAAGGATAACTCGGCAGCATCTTTTGGGGTTTTCAGGCGTTTGGCCAGTTGCTTGGCCGGCTTGATGCCTCGTGTTTCGTGGCCAATATGGCGCGGCCATTCTGCTGGTGCGGTCAGGGCTTTGCCCAGATCGTGGGTCAGAGCCGCCCAGCGGACTGCCACCAGGCTGGAGAGACGTGCTGCCGCGGTGAGTGACATCAGGGCATGGATGCCGCAGTCGATTTCCGGGTGATGCTGTTCCGGTTGTGGCACGCCAAACAGGGCGTCGATTTCCGGGAACCAGACCGCCAGTGCGCCGCAGTCACGCAGCGTTTGAAAATAGACCGCAGGCTGGTTTTCTTGCAAGGCGCGTTGGGTTTCTTGCCAGACCCGCTCTGGCACCAGGTGGTCTAGCTCACCGGCTGCTACCATGGCGCGCATCAGGGTTTGGGTTTCGTCGGCGACGGTAAAGCCCAGGGATGCAAAACGAGCGGCAAAGCGTGCGACCCGCAATACCCGCAAAGGGTCTTCTGAAAACGCCGGAGAAACATGGCGCAACAGCCGGTTGTGCAAATCCTGTTGGCCGCCATAAGGGTCAACCAGGCTGCCATCTTCTTGCTGCGCCATGGCGTTGATGGTGAGATCCCGTCGCAGCAAGTCTTCTTCCAGTGTAATGTCGGGACTGAAACGGCATTCGAAACCTTGATAGCCGTTGCCGGACTTCCGCTCGGTGCGAGCGAGAGCGTATTCCTCGTGGGTGTCCGGGTGCAGGAATACCGGAAAATCGGCTCCGACCTGTTCATAACCCTGGTCGAGCAACTGTTGTGGTGTTGCGCCAGTCACAACCCAGTCGTGATCTTTTACCGGAATGCCCAGTAGTGCGTCGCGGACGGCACCGCCGACCAGATAAGGCTGCATGATGTTGGTTATCCTGAACGAGTGGGTTGTCTGGCTTTGCTTGTCTTGCCAGAACGACAAGCATAAAAAACGCCAGCGGGCTTGTCACCTGCCGGCGTTTTCGGGTTGGTGTGACACCCCTGTTGGGCGTGTCAGGCCGAGGTATTAAAAGTAAAAACCGGTTTCCAGAGCGATGCCGGCTTCTTTTTCAACATCGTTGGGGTTGGCCATGGCGGCAATATCGATATGCACGCCAAAGGGCGAGAAGCCGAAACCGATCGAGGCGACTTCGGCATCGGAGACACTCAGGTTGGTGCGGTAACCAGCCCGCAGCTGCAAGGTGTTGTAGATATCAAATTCTGCGCCGACAGCGACATATTGCGTGGGGTTTTCCCAGGCAACCGGGTCGTTTTCGGTGAGATCAACGTCCAGGGCGACGGTGGTCCAGTTGCCATTAAAGGCCAGGCCTGCGCGGAACTGGGGGTTAAGGGATATTTTTGGCCCTGCCAGAGTGGTTGAGTCTGCTGAGCCGCGAATCACCACTTCCTTGGCTTGATAGGTTTTGCCAATCAGGTTTTTACCAACCAGACCAAATACCCATTTGTTGGTGGCTCCAAAACGGAAGGAAGCCCCCAGATCGACGTTGAACTGGTTAAAGGTTTCGGAAGCATCTTCCAGATCCTGTTCGTCGATATCACCTTCATAGTCGGCTTCTGCGGCATAGTGAAGCGTGATAACGCGTTGGTATTTCGGTGTGATACCAATGGCCACTTTTTTGTCCCAGATGCTGAACTCCCGGGAAAAGGAAATCCCGAGGTCAGAGACAGCAACACCCACCATTTCCAGATAGGAGTCCATGTCGGTATCTTCGGCTTCAGAGCTCAGCTGGCCATTTTCGATGATACTGATATCACCGGCTGCGGTGGAGATGCTGTCGGATGTGTAGTTGCTGGTATTTTCGGCTTGAGTGGTAATCCAGTCGAGATCATCTTCTGTCACATCACCGTTCTCGGCATCGTTGAGCAGCGCGTCGAAGTCGGTGCTCAAGGCGTCGGCATCGTCGACGTAACCACTGGCGGCATCACCATAGCCGTTAATCAGGTTGTTATCGTTCGAGCTGTAGCCAACGCGGCCAGAAAAGGTCACGTTGGCAGACAAGCTGATGGCCGCGGCAAAACGTTTGCTGGGCAAGGCAATGGCGGCAGAAGTGCCCAGACGGCCACTGAACGGGTTGCCGGAGATAGAAGTCAGATCACTGGTCAGCTGGTCTGTCAGGCTGTCGACCTGTTTCAGGTCGTCATTGACGGTGTCCAGAGCACTTTGCAAGTTGTTGTTTTTGGCGCGTAGTTCGGCGATGGTTTCATCGACATTATTGACATCGTTTGCGCTCAGGCTGTCGAGTGCGTCGTACAGGGCCTGGGAGGCATTATCCAGTTCTTCCAGGTGCTGATTGAAGTTGTTATTTTCGGCGTTATCAAACAGAGCTTCAAATTCAGGAATCAATTCGTCATTCATGTCGATGAAGGTATCGTACATTTCTTCTTCATCGGCGATGGAAAGTCCGAGCTGTGGAAACAGGATGGCAAAATCATCATCGTGTTCGGCTTGTGATAGCAGCGAGGGGTTGTAGGCCGGCGCGTGCGCACGTTGGGCACTGGCAACACCGGTATTACCCATCGCAAGCCCTCGGGCGTCCATCGGCAAGAAAGGGGTTGCCTGAACACTGGCTGCACCCAGTGTGGCAATGGCTATAGCAAGCAGTGAGCGTGTCATCATATCCGGGTCCTGATATTGATCTATGTGATAAAGCGATTGATGCGTATTACTTCACGGCCTGATCAAGCTTGATCTTTTTCTCGTCAATGGGTATTCGCTGCCTGGTATGACGAAAATAGAGTCATAAAAAAGTCATCTTTTGTCGGCGCTGTAAAGTTCCGTAATGTTAGCGATTTTTTTTTACCCTTGCACGGCTATTGCTGGATAAGCAGGCTACTGGCTCATTTGGCACTGCAGACAGAACAGGGGAGGAGGTAAGGAGGAGGTTGGGAGCAAAGAAAGTACCTGCAGCTTGTTTGAGCAGCTGCAGGGTGGTGGATCAGGGGCAGAACATAACAATATTACGGAATAATGAAACCAATGATGCGATTATGGTTCTTTATTGGTTGCTATCATCCGTTAGCGACAGGGTTTGCCGGGAAATTTGGCCACATATCAAAAGGCTGTTTTTCGAATAGCATCTCACCATCCGGGCCTTGTTCTATGTTGATCCAGGCCTGCCAGTTTTCTTTATCGACTTCCGGGTAGTCGAGGCGGTAATGGCTGCAGCGGCTTTCGGTACGCATGATCGATGCCTTTAATTTCATTTCGGCAGTAATAATCATGTTTTCTGTTTCATGAGCAAGACGTAATGCATGTAAATCCTCAGCCATTAACATCGGACTGTGGTGGTCTCGCAGTTCTTCGATGTAAGCCAGAGCGGCTTCCAGTAAACGGCCTTTTTTAATATATAAAACGAAATTCGGAATCATGATTCCCTGCAGAACCTGAGTGACCCAGGCCGGGCTGTAGCCCCGCTCACGCAGCAATGGAGCCAGGATTTGCTCGGTATTGTAGCGCTGGTTGGCAGCGCTGATCGGATTGTGTGGCAAGGTTGCACTTTGTTTGGCGGCTGCTTCACCGGCAATGGCTCCCTGCACGGCTGAACCGGCCAGTGACGAGCCAATCTGGGTGTAGATGCCGCCCGACATATAAGAACCCAGCGCATCACCGGCAGCATACAAACCTGCAACGGTACTCAGGCCGGTTTCATTTATGGGAACCAGTCCTTCGGATTTGTGAATGGCCATGCCGGCACTGGAGCCTCCCACCTGTTCGCCACCCATACCCGGAGGGCCGGAGGGTCTGCCTTTACCAAACAGCGCTGCCAGGCCGGGCTCTGGTGGTGGCATGGGCGGGCGACGGTCCGGGTGCCTGAATGCGTCGGGTATCCATGGGCCACCACTCAATTCGGTGTCTGTTTGGGCTCCGGGGGGTGCCATGGTGACCGGAGCACCCAGATTATAGGCTTGATAATTGAGGTCAACGCCGAGATCGTGGTGTACCTCAATACCCGTGGTGGATGGCTTTTCTTCAATTTGACCATGCCAGTTGTCATAACTGGAGCCTGAATTTTGGGCGGATCCCGGGTGGCCATCGTTCCATTCCTTGCCGGTGATCTTGGCACCAATCTTATAGGCCATGATACTGCCGTCATGGGTCAAGTCGCAGACCGGAAAGCCATTGGGCTTGAAGCCACCAGAGCCGGTACACAGCACAACGGTTTTGGCGTGAAAGTGGATGATTTTGGGGCTGTCGAGACTGAAACCGGAGGCTCCCACAACACGACCATCCTGCTTGACCAGATGGGTAATCATGATGCGTTCGTGCAAGGGAATGCGGCGTTCTTCGATGGGCCGCATAAACGACTGGTTGTACAGGGGAGAATCAAAGAATCCCCAGGCTTTTAATTCCTGTACCCGATCATAAGAGTGTTCAGCCATTTGGCGGGTAAATACCGGATTGTTGGTATCTATGGCGGATTCCGTTACTTTTTCTACGAACTCATCCAGGCTGATCTGGCTGTTATGCTTGTCGTAACAAAAAATACCTTTGGCAAAGGGCGTCAGGCCGGAGCTGCCTAGGCGGCCTTTCGATACCATGGCGACCGTGGCCCCGGCATCATGTGCCTTGACGGCGGCAAAAAGGCCAGCCATTCCGCCACCAATCACCAGCACATCGGTGGTCTGGTTGTCGGTGGTGAATTCGGCGGATTCGATTTTGCGTTTGTTGATGGTTGGCGGTTGCCCCAGAAAATGCTGACCCAGCGCATAGCTGCCAATGGCTGCGCCGACAGCACCGCCGGTGAGGCCGATAAATTGACGCCGGGATAATCCGCTTTGCCCGGCTTGGGTGCCTTGCTTGCTCATGTTATCTCCAGGAAACCATAACAGGGATGCTTTTTTCCGGCGTAATGGTGATTGCTCCGACCGGACAATACAGGCGACACAAATGGCAAATCTGGCAGTCTTCTGGATAAGCGATCACGGCCTTTTTGGTTTCCTGATCCAGTTTTATCACATCGGTCGGACAGCTTTTAATACATGACTCGCAACCAATGCAGCCAGAAATCTGATGAATAGGCATAATGAAACGTCCCGGGTTGGTTATTAAAAGTCAAATTCTTCGTAAATGATGTTGTTTTTCGGGATATGCAACACCCCCAGATCTTTTTGAACACTCTGCATCATTCCCTCTGGGCCACAAAGATACACAGCCCAGTGTTGTGGTTCTGGGATAGTGGTTGCCAGGCTGTTGCTATCGATAATACCGTGATGAATGTCAGGGTCCGATGTGGGTACTTCACAGACAAATAGCGATTTGAAATCTACCATGGACTGCTCCAGCGCTTTGATCTCTTTATACATCACTATTTGATCCTGCTTTTTGTTGCCATAGAGTAAACGGACAGGGCGAGGGTCATGGTTTGCGGCCAGCTGGCGTAACAGCCCCAACATTGGCCCGATACCGGCTCCTCCGGCAACCAGAGTGATGCCTTTGGCTTTTTGGCTGGCATCGAGAGTCAGCTGGCCAAAGGGGCCATCAAGGTAGACGGTTTGCCCGACCGACAATTGACCGAGCTGGCGGGTGTAATCTCCCAGCTCTCTGATAACAAAAGAAATATCAGGCAGAGACTGGGTGCACGAAGCGATAGAAAAAGGGTGGTAATCCAGACTGTAAGGGGAAGCATGTGTATTAATCCAGACAAATTGACCGGCGTCAAAATCAAACGCTGTGTGTGATTTTCCCGTCAGTGTCAGTTGCCAATCAGTGCTACTGATTTTTTCGATTGACCGGATAACAAAAGCATGTTTTTGCAGCGTTTTGGGCTTGATGGCGTAGTTGTAAAAAGAAATAGCAACAGCCATACAACACAGTCCCCAGAAGATACTATTAAATACGGGTTGTAACTGACCATGACTGCCAACCGCCGTGATATGGAGCGTTGCCAGAATGGTAATAACAACAAAACCCAAAGTGTGCCAGAAACGCCATACCTCATAACCTAATGGCAGTTGTTTTTTTAACGCTGAAAAAACAACCCAAACAAATAATAGTATCCAGGCGATAATGCCGGTGAGCATCTCAGGTGCAAACAGGACCGTCTTGATGGCCAGCCAGCCATCTGCTGTGGATAACATCCATTTGGGAGCCATAATCAGAAACGGGTGCAGAAAGAATATTCCACCAATCCAGTACCCCATGGATTTATGCTTGGCCACACTCCAGTTTATATTCTTGAATAAAGGAAATGTCTTTAAACGCCCGGTTAATGGAAATTGCAGATAAAACGCTGCAATCCCCACCAGGTTGATCAAAATAATCAGCCGAACATAATAACCCTTGTCATCCATCGGAGAAACAAAAGAGCTGAAGTAAAGTATGAGCAGCAAAAAACTGTAACCGATAGAGAATTTTGTATTTTTGGATAGAGAAATTTCAGGCATTCTCACAGACAATCTCCAGCACAAACAGAATGAAAACGGTGTTTATTGGATCACAAGTTTATTGTGGCTATCCATGATCTTTATTAAGAGATTGGGTTTTTATGAGTATGTTTGCGAAGGATTACAATATTTACAATTGACTTATACTTGTCGACTTGAGTGTTTGGTACTGTTCCTGCTGAACTTGGAGGCGGAGCAGAGCGGTTGACAGTCAACGATCTAACGTCTGTTTGTTAATTTCAAAATAACTGATTTTCCTGAAACCAGGCCATTGTCTGGCGTGTAATACACTCTGTTTTTGCTCCTTGTTTTCTCAACGAGTAAAGTCCGGAAAGCCGTTAACGGCTGGTGTTTATTTTATAGAGGATAGATATGAAAAAAAATTTGATCGCCTTACCCTTATTGGTTCTGTCTGCTTATAGTCTGACAGCAGTAGCCGCTGACGATGATCGACCACAGCGTCCACCCAGCTTTGAACAGATGGATACCAATGGCGATAATGAGCTGAGCAAGGATGAGGTAAAAGGGCCACTGCTGGATGATTTTGACAAGTTTGATGAAGACGGCAGCGGCACACTGACAGAAGACGAACTGCCAGAACCTCCCAAGGGTCGATAAGCTGGCGACAAGGGTTTCACAACCGTGGAGTCCTTGTGTCCTTTCTGGCCAATTGCCATTGGCCATCGTGTTGCGTGATGCCGCTATCGCGCAGCTCAGTATCTCCACCTTCTGATTGATAAGCCGCCAAGGCATCCTGCCATACAGGTTGTTGCAGCAGACGCCATGGCTGCTTCTCATCCTCGTCCTGTACTGAAATCAGCCACCGCCCGATAAGTTGTCTGGATCAGGTTTGTCAGCAGTGTCCACATGAAGGCCCGTGTCACAACAGAGCAGGCTATCTGGATCTATAGCTCTGGATTCGAAGGGTTACTGTATTCCGCAAGCACAATGCTCAGATTGGTTCTCAGAGAGCCATAGCACCAGAATCTGGCCAAACAGGACACCCACTATGAAAGACATCACCAATCTCGATATCACTGCGCAATCTTCACAGCTGGTTGAGCTGTACAACACCGGCATTAGCGAGCTGTGTCGTTTCAAAGACCCATCACCACGCATTGAGGCCATGTTGAACGACGATCCTGCCTTTGTGATGGGACTGATTCTGCAGGGCAACCTGTGTTTGTGGACCACCGACAAGGATGACCATGGTGGTGCGTTGGAGGCACTCACTGCCTTGCAGACACTGCCAGCCACACACTTTAATCACCGCGAACGCATGCACCTGGCGGCGCTGGAACCCTGGGTTAAAGGCGACCTGATGACCGCCTCCGATATCTTTGATCAGCTGCTGGTGGAATACCCGCAAGACATACTGGCGCTGCTCAGTGGCCACCAACTCGACTTCTTTTTGGGCCAGGTGCTGAATTTACGTGATCGGGTTGGCCGGGTACTGCCGTGTTGGGATCAGCAACATCCACTATACGGATACTTGCTGGGCATGCTGAGTTTTGGCCAGGAAGAAGCCGGGCATTATGAGCAAGCCACCGACAACGGTTTGCGGGCGGTGGCGATGAATCCGGGGGACATCTGGGGTATTCATGCGGTGGCTCACGCCCGGGAAATGCGTGGCCAGTTCCAGGACGGTGCGGCATTCATGCGCCAGTACGAACCGTACTGGAACAAGGATAACGATATGATCAGTCATAATGCCATCCACCTTGACCTGTTCCTGCTGGAAACCGGTGAACTGGAGGAAGCTGTGGCGGTTTACGATAAATATGTCCATTTCCCGGGTGTCAATCCGGCACCAATGGCCTTGTTGGATGGCTCCTCGGTGTTGTGGCGGCTGTATCTGGAAAACCAGAACCTGGGGCATCGTGCCCAAGCACTGGCCGACTCCTGGATGGATAAACACAAACAGCGGTTTTATGTCTTTAACGATGCCCATGCTGTGATTGCTCACGTTGCAGCGGGAGACTTTGATACGGCGACGGATATCGTCACTGACCTGAAAGACTATCTGGTACATGGCGATAGCGCCCCGACCAACTACCAGATGGTGAAACAAACCGGCCTGGCCGTGTGTGAAGCATTTTTGGCCTTTGGCCAAGGAGACTATAAAGCAGCGGTGAACAAACTCTGGCCAATCAAGAACAGCAATGGTCAATTCGGAGGCAGCCTGGCTCAGCGTGACGTACTGGCACGTACCCTGCTGGAGGCTGCAATCCGGGATGGTAATCGCTCACTGGCACAGGCACTGGTCAATGAACGTTTATTGGCGCGTCCGGCGAGTCCGTACAACCTGGGCAAGCAGGAAACCATTCGCGCCATGGCATAAATGCGTGGTGCAAGTGCGTGGTGCTGGCCGGTGATTTTCGGTTATGGCTGTTATTGGCGGGCTTTTTGACTCGGTTGATTGATAGAATCCTGTGAGTCACTCAGCCGTTTGAGTCGGACAACGACCCGGAAAAGTACCGATACACCATGTTCAAACAACTGTTTCACCTGAACCCGGACAGCACCAACACCTTGCAGCAGCAAGTGCGAGAGCAAATCAGCAAAGCGATTTTGGCAGGCCATATCCCGGCGGACATGCAATTGCCGTCTACCCGTGAATTGGCCAGGATGCTGAAGATCTCCCGCAATACCGTCATCATCGCCTATCAGGAATTGATCGATGATGGCTACCTGATCTCGCGACAACGGGCCGGGTTTTTCGCGGCCCCAGATATCCGCAAGGATTGCTTGCCGGTGCCGTGCGACCATGACCACCACACCCGTCATACACCAGACTGGCAAGGGTTATTGATCGACAAACCGGAGCTGCTGGCGGAACCCGGACAGGTGCGCTGGCAACAGGCTCAATACCCGTTTGTATACGGTCAGCTTGACCCGGCCATGTTTCCGGTCAAGCGTTGGCGGGAATGCAGCCTGGATTCGGTCAGAACCCAGTCTGTCAAAAGCTGGTCATCGGATCATTACAATAGCGATGACCCCTTGCTGATTGAACAGATTCGTTCGCGGTTGCTACCGCGGCGTGGCATCTGGGCAGAAGCGGACGAGATATTGATTACCGTTGGTGCCCAGAATGCGCTGTACCTGCTGCTGAACGCCCTGCTTGGACCTGGACGGGTGTTCGGTTTTGAAAATCCCGGCTACCCGGACCTGTCCCGTATCGCCCGCCTGGTGGGGGCCAAAACCCGGGCCCTGCCCGTTGACAGGAACGGGCTGGTGGTAAATGAACAGCTGGATCACTGCGATGTGGTCTTTACCACGCCCAGTCACCAGTTTCCGACCACCGTCACAATGCCGCTGGACAATCGTAAGGCACTGCTGGAACGCGCTGCCGCCGATAACTTTCTTATAATTGAAGATGATTATGAATGCGAAACCAACTTCGCTTCCCATCCGACTCCGGCACTGAAAAGCCTGGACCGTCATCAACGCGTGATCTACGTGGGCAGCCTGTCGAAAACCCTGTCACCAGGATTACGGATGGGCTATATCGTAGCTCCCAAACCCCTGATTGCCGCCTTGCGAGAATTACGGCGCTTAATACTAAGACACCCACCAACCAACAATCAGCGAACGGTTGGACTGTTTCTTGAGCGGGGCTACCACGACAGCCTGATTCGCCATCTGCTGGAAGTGTATGAAGAACGCTGGCAACTGATCCGGCAAGGGGTTGATGAGCTGATGCCGGTCAGTACTATCCCTCCGACCTTTGGCGGCTCCGCTTACTGGATTGAAGGTGACGCCGGGCTAGATAGCCTGGCCCTGCAATCCCTGGCGGTGCAACAGAGCATTATTATCGAACCTGGCCAGTGTTATTACGATCAGAATGGGCCACTCAACTGTTTCCGGCTGGGCTACTCATCGATAGCCACTGAACGGATTCGGCCTGGCCTGGAACGTTTGGCAGTTCTGGTGGCTCAGCTGACTCGTTAGGCAGTCATCAACCATGAAAGACTATCGGTCGTCAGGTGTGCCGTGGTGAAATCTGGGTCTGTAGCGCTGATAGCTTTTTAAGAAATAAACTATCAGGTGTTTAGTTTTGTTTGATTTTAACTATTTTATAAAAGCGTTAATCTGTCTGTGTACCTAATCAATGCCAGACAACGCCTACCAGGCAACTGGCGAGGAGCTTGAAATGACCAAGACATTAACCTTTGCTGTCATGCACTTTTCTGTCGCTTTTACCGTTGCTTATGCTTTGACCGGAGACTTGCTCGTCGGAGGGTTGGTGGCGATTGTCGAACCGGCGATTAACACCGTAGCTTTTTACTTCCACGAACTGGCCTGGAATATGAAAACCAATGTGACGGATCAGATTCAGACGGCAGGCAGTGCGGGTATGGAAGGCTGGGTGGCGGTGCAAGCAGAAGGCGCAGGTCGTTAGCTGCGTGTTAGAGGGTATTAATCAGGGGTATTAATCAGGACACCCATGAGTGAGTTAATCAGAGTTAATCAGGACATCCATGGAGTTAATCAGAGGTATTAATCAGGACACCCATCATTAAATCGCTCAGGAGTATTAATCAGGACACCCATTATTAAATCGTTCAGAGTTAATCAGGACATCCATCGATTAAATGGGGAATTAATCAGGACACCCATCATTAAATCGCTCAGCAATCCTCTATATTCTGCGATTTCTGACTTCGTTATGGTGCCTGTGTGTTTTTGATGCTCGCTGGCAGGGTGTACTGGTGATAATTGAGGGTAAAACCGGACTTCTGGGCGTAATAAAACCTCAGAGCGCGGTTCTCTGATCAAGGCAATGCGTTAATCTGGGCTTGTCGGAGTCAATCAGCCTGCCAGTAACTGTCTGGCTGGCGCTATACCGGTCGGTCGTTTGTAACCGAGTCGTTCGCAGGCAGAACGAACATTGGATTCGCTACCAACAAAGGTTGTGAAGCACTGCTCGAATTGCTGACTAATGGTCAGCCACTGATTGTCATCCAGGCCAATTCGGCTGAGGATCGGCGATACGCTTGTATCAATCGCGCCACGTTTATCGGCACGAATAATTTGCCCCGTTGCATCAACTAACGCCAGATAGTCACTCAACGGCATCTGGATACCCACGGGTGAATGTTGTTTCGGATGGCCAACAAATGGCAAAAGCCCGGAAGATTGCCGTTCGATGGCATCGGTATTTACCGTCGTTGTTGCGTCATTGATTCGACGGCTAACGGATGTGTGATCGGAGGTTTCAAGCGTCGCGGCAATTTTCGCTCTCACCGGATTTAAATCCACGTAAGCCATGCAACTGAGTAACGCTGCTTCATCGAGCAATGCCTGGGACTTGAAACGACCTTCCCAGAATCGCCCGGAGCAGTCGTCTTCCGCATTCGCCTCGCGGGCAATGGCTTCGTTTAACACGCGCATAAACCAGCTGATATCCGACAGTCGGGAACGCCATTCCTCAATCAGTATTGACAACCGCTGCTGCTCCGGCTCTGAGAGCAATTCTTCCCGCACAAACCGCTGCGACAGCGCATTGCCCTTGAACAGCTGATGCCAGCGCAGCACAACGTCCATATCGCTCCAGGCCTGAGCCTGCCGGGTATCGATAAACAGCACCACGTGGTAGTGATTCGACATCACTGCATAAGCCGCAACCTGGATGGCGAATATTTGCGGTAACGCCAGAATACGCTCTTCCAGCCAGCCGCGCCGATGTTCGTAACTCTGGCCAGACACTGAATCTGTTCCGCACAGATAAGCGCGGCGTACACAGCGGGAGACGCAGTGGTAATAAGGAGTGGCCTCAATCGAGACCTGTTGTTTACGAGGCTTGGGCATAGTCGAACTCCGTCCGTGAAGTTGATGATTTTCAATTATGACATCGCGACGCGGCAATGGAATCAGGCAAAAGTACTTGATTGATGGGTGTCCTGATAGTCTGTCGTCCCTACTTAAGTGGGTGTCCTGATAGTCCATGGAATCAGGCAAAAGTACTTGATCGGTGGGTGTCCTAATAGTCTTGCTTGATCGGTGGGTGTCCTAATAGTCTGTTCCTGATAGTCCCTGATAGTCCCTGATAGTCCCTGATAGTCCCTGATAGTCCCTGATAGTCCCTGATAGTCCAAGAATGAGCTGACACAGAACTTTAAACACCCCGCTGACAGCCCCTACGAACGAGAGCCTCTATATCACTTTGCTGTGTTTTATCACTTGAGTTGATTGTATTAAATCCAGAGCAAAAAGATCCTTGGTATAGTCCGCATTCATATGGGTTGCCAGTGATTCCTGACTGGTAAAAATCTCCCATAAGATAAACTGGTTTGGCTTTTCAGCTGCTTTAAAAAACCTGAATTCAACACAGCCTGGCTCGTCGTTGGTGACTTTCTCGAACTCTGGCAACTGTTTTTCCAATGCTTCTACACAACCGGTTCTGGCTTCAATAACAGCAGTCATTGCAATGTAATCTGACATATTCATTTTCCTGTTACTTCAAGAGATACAAGCAGCTTATGTTCCAGTAAACACGGTATAAGCCAGCGGATAATCACATTTCAGCAAACCGATTTCTGCTTGCTGATGTACCTGTATAGCTTGTGCACCAGCGGGCAGGTAGTCCAGTGTCAGTATTGGGAAAAAGAATTGCGCAGGTGGTATATATCTTATCCCTGCGGCATTTGTGTGGCCGCTGCTTGATTTTCCGTTAACTCAACTCCCGAGCCGCTCTGCCAGAAAATCCACCAACAGCCTGACCTTGGTCGACAGGTGGCGGCTGTGCGGATACAGCGCCCAGATCCCTTCGGCTTCCGGCTGGAATTGCGGCAAGAGCTCAACCAGTGCGCCACTGTCGATATGTTCCTTGACGTAATAATTCGGCAGCTGAACCAGACCTATGCCCTTGAGGGCTGCATCGACCAGCGCCAGGCCGCTGTTGGTGCGCAGGTTGCCGCTGACGCGAAGGATTTTTTCCCGGTTGTACTCTCGAAAACGCCAGTAATCGAGAGTGCCCAGCAAACAGTTGTGGTGTTGTAACTCCGAGAGCGAATGGGGCTCGCCCCGTTTGCTCAAGTACTCTGGCGAAGCACACAGATATTGCTGGCGAGTGGTCAGGCGGCGAGCCTTCATGGAGGAGTCTTCCAGCTTGCCCAGGCGAATGGCGAGGTCGTAACCGCCGTCAATCAGATCGAGTTTCTGGTTGGTCATCTGGCATTCAAGCTGCACCTGGGGATGCAGCAGCAGGAAGTCGTTGAGCAACAGGGAAATATGATTTTCACCATAGGTGAACGGTGCGGTCAGTCGTAACAGTCCGGTGGCTTTGTGGTTGAGGGAGTTAAGCGCTTGCTCGGCTTCTTCCAGGCCATCGAGCAAAGGCCGACAATGCTGATAATACAGTCGGCCGGCTTCCGTCACCGACACCTTGCGGGTGGTGCGGTGGAGCAATTCGCTGTTGAGTCGGGCTTCCAGTGCGGCAACCTGGCGGCTGACCTGAGCTACCGATAGTTTCAGCCGTTGGCTGGCCGCGGTAAAGCTGCTGGTTTCGGCCACGGCAACAAATTCTCTGACTCCTTCCCATTGCACCATTATTTCTACACCGTAAAGATAAATTGTTAATTGAGGGGATTATATCCATGTGGGGAAAAACTAGAATGGTGTTTTACAATAAATAAATCCTCAGCAGGAGAACAACATGACTGGATCCATCACATGCCGTGCCGCGATTGCCTGGGGCCCGAAAGAGCCTCTGAAGATTGAAGAAGTTGAAGTCGCTGCACCAAAAGCCGGTGAAGTGCGAGTAAAAATTGTCGCGACCGGTGTGTGTCACACCGATGCCTTCACGCTGTCTGGTGAAGATCCTGAAGGTATTTTCCCGTCGATTCTGGGCCACGAAGGTGGTGGTATCGTTGAGTCTGTTGGTGAAGGCGTGACCAGCCTGAAAGTAGGCGACCATGTGATTCCGCTGTACACCGCCGAATGTGGCGAGTGCAAGTTCTGTAAATCCGGTAAAACCAACCTGTGTCAGGCTGTACGTGCCACACAAGGCCAGGGCCTGATGCCAGACGGCACCACGCGTTTCACTTGTAAGGGTGAGCCAATTTTCCATTACATGGGTTGCTCTACTTTTTCTGAGTACACTGTGCTGCCAGAAATCTCTCTGGCCAAAGTCAACCCGGATGCCCCGCTGGAAGAAGTGTGTCTGCTGGGTTGTGGTGTTACCACTGGCATGGGCGCAGTGATGAACACCGCCAAGGTCGAAGAAGGTGCCACCGTGGCTATTTTTGGCCTGGGCGGTATTGGTCTGTCAGCCATCATTGGCGCCACCATGGCCAAAGCCAGCCGTATCATTGGTGTGGATATCAATGAAAGCAAATACGAATTGGCGAAAAAACTGGGTGCAACCGATTGCATCAACCCGAAAGATTTCGACAAGCCGATTCAGGAAGTGATCGTTGACCTGACCGACGGTGGGGTGGATTACTCGTTCGAATGTATCGGCAACGTCGATGTGATGCGTTCAGCGCTGGAATGCTGCCATAAAGGCTGGGGCGAATCCGTGATCATCGGTGTTGCCGGTGCCGGTCAGGAAATCTCCACCCGCCCATTCCAGCTGGTGACTGGCCGAGTCTGGCGCGGTTCAGCGTTTGGTGGCGTCAAGGGTCGTTCCGAGCTGCCGGAAATCGTTGAACGTTACATGGCTGGCGAATTTGCCCTGAACGACTTTATCACCCACACCATGCCACTGGATCAGATCAACGAAGCCTTTGACCTGATGCATGAAGGCAAATCAATCCGTTCCGTTATTCATTACTGAAACCCCTGATGCCAGATGGCGGAGGTCTGGCCTGGCCAGCTTCGCCGTCGGCATTGCCGTTTAACCATTTGCATCTGACGTCTGCTGGCAGGCGTCTGACCTATCTGAAGGGGACTTCCATGGAAATGATTAGTCAGAACAAAAGCTTTGATGGCTGGCACAAGCAATATACGCATCGGTCGGAAGTACTGAACTGCGATATGCGCTTTGCGATTTATCTGCCGCCACAAGCGGTGCAGGGGCAAGATGTACCGGTGCTGTACTGGTTATCGGGACTGACTTGTAGCGATGAAAACTTTATGCAAAAAGCCGGTGCCATGCGAGTGGCAGCGGAGTTGGGCATTGCGATTGTCGCACCGGATACCAGCCCGCGTGGTGAAGAGGTAGCCGATGCAGACCAGTACGACCTTGGTCAGGGGGCTGGTTTTTATGTCAATGCCACCCAGGAGCCTTGGAGCAAGCACTATCGCATGTACGATTATATCGTCAGCGAATTGCCCGCCCTGATCGAAGCGACTTTCCCGGTGACAGCCAAACGGGCAATTGCCGGTCACTCGATGGGTGGCCACGGGGCATTGACGATCGCCTTGAAAAATCCGGGTATGTTTTCATCTGTATCGGCATTCAGCCCTATTTGTAATCCGGTGAACTGCCCTTGGGGTCAGCAAGCCTTGACTGCTTATCTGGGTAAAGACCGTGAATTGTGGAAGCAACACGATGCCAGTGAGCTGATGAAAAACCCAGCGGTGCGTATTCCAGCGCGAGTGGATCAGGGAGAGGCGGATAACTTTCTGGTGGAGCAATTAAAGCCAGAGGCACTGACCGCTGCTGCAGAAGCAAGTGATTACCCACTGACATTGCAAATACATGCCGGTTACGATCACAGCTATTACTTTATTGCTTCATTTATTGAAGAGCACTTACGTTTTCATTATCGCCATTTCTGATATTGGCGCTCGGGTATTGGTTAGCGCTTGCTTATCAATCACTGCTCAGGGGTAACAAGCAGAACATGGCTTGAGAGTCGAGAGTGGGGATACTGGCATCTGCGGATAGTCGTCGGATGCCAGTATCGTCGTTGATCGCTCGCGCAGCCATCAGGCTGGTGTACCCGTCAGCTCCAGTCTCTAGCAGGCTGTTGATTTTATCCCTGATACCTACTGGCTTCGGTAAACCACCATCAAACTGGATGAACGGGTTCCAGACGATCACCCTTTACGATCCATCAAAACCCTGTTCGATCAGGCACTCAACCACATCGATTGGAAACTCAGCCTGATCCATTCCTCCGGAGCGTTTATTGAGAGCCTTGCTGCTGCAAATCCTCCTCAGTATTTACAGCGAACGGCAGCTGGTCGAGCAGATTCAGTACAACATGCTCTATCGCTGGTTTGTCGGCCTGAGCATTGATCACTCCTTGATCTGATATGTATGGATATCCAGTATAATTGAAAGTTGCCCAAATCAATGCGCGCTTTTTCAGAAGCCTTGCGCGTTTTCCCGGACGTTGTTATCGTCAAGGCATTGATACACGGAAAGTTGTTGCGCAGGTTGACAGATTAATACGCAAGGCACACAGGAACAGGAGTTAATGCGCATGCTCGCTTTCACAGAATGGACTGATCTGGAAATGGATTTTACTTCCTATCATTCAAGTAGTTACGGTGATTTCCCAGAACCCGGCTTACCCAGAAACCGCGCATGCGCACTAATAAACTGTTAGCTGTTTCGGAGATTCAATGTCCCATTACATATCAATATCAAGCTTAAACGTACAACTGATGAATCTTGCTAGTTTAGCCATAGCTGGTGAGGATTTATGTCGTAGGTATATGTATAAGGCAAGCCTTAGTATGTACGATAAAGAATTTTATTCGAAAACCTTAAAGCTTTCCGTGTCCGAATCTTTAATAGAGCTGGCCGTTAAGCTCAGATCATTTGATGATTTTTGCCAATTTGAACCAGAAAATGATATCGATATTTATGAGAACAAAATTAATAAGGTATCTAAGAATTTAAGGTTTATTTGCAACAAAATTATCCATGCTGATGAAGTTCATTTAGATTATCAAGGCAATATAAACTACAACAAAGATTTCACTTGGTGGAGTGGTCAAATTACATTGAGTGGAAAACAAGGTAAGAATAGTTGGGTTTTATTTTTTAATGTAACGCAATTTTGTGATTCAGCAATAGACTTTCTTTATAAAATGCAGCAAGTAATTGAAAGTAAACAAACTAAAGCGAATGACTTGCTACAACACAGCTAACAAGCAAATCAACAGGACTAAAACAGCAGGCTCTTCGCTTCGCTCGATTTTAGCCTACTATTTTAGCCCGTTATTTGGGCGTTAGGCTTTAGAATTCTGTATACATAGTAGTATTTAATAATTAGAAAGGTTCTGGATGAATATATTAGATTGGATTAATGTTGGAAAAGTATCAGCAGAAAGAGATGATTTGTTATCTGAATACTTCTTTGATAATGGCGTTCTGAAAAGTGTCATAGATAGTCCCTCGTCATTCTTGATACTGGGTAGAAAAGGCGCTGGAAAGACTGCTGTATTTAAATATCTGTCTGATAACAAGGAAAAGTTTATAAAAAAGGATGATATCCTAATTCCGTTATCCTTCGAGGATTACAATTGGAACATTCACGCTTTATTGGTCGATAAAAACAAAGCCCAATCCCTTGCATATAAGCAGTCTTGGAGATTTGTCATTCTAATTGAATGCGTAAAGGCATTTAGAGAATGGTTTTTGGCTAAGGATGAAAAGGTCCCTAAACAACTTGAAAAGGCTAACAAACTTCTGGAAAAGCTTTTTGAATCACCTGTTCCATCAATATCCCAGTTAGTTGGTAGAAAGCTGTTGTCCCTTTCCGGTATTTCCCTTCCAAAAGGCGGTTTAGATCTAGAGGATGGAGGTCTTGATTCTATTAATGTAAGTGGGGGAGATGTCTCTTTTGATGATGTGCAGAAAGATAAAACCCTTCAGCAGCACCTGTCTGAAAATATTGAAAACCTAATTAGATATTTAGATGACGTACTTGTAAATATTATCGCTGATTGTCCAAAAGTATATATTTGTTTTGACCGAGTTGATGAGGCTTGGGATGATGTTTCTTATAATTCTTCTAAGAGAGTTATTGCTGGCTTGGTTTCTGCGAGTGATTCAATAACAGCACAATATAAAGGTGGTATTAGGCCTATCGTTTTCTTGCGAGAAGATATTTTTGATGTTTTGAGTATTAATGATGCAAACAAATTAAGAGAGGATTGTGGCGCATTACTTCACTGGGGAAGGCCATCGTTATCTAACCTAATGATTCGTCGTATTAACTTTTATGCTGAACGTGGTAATGCTGAATTGATTGAGAGCATTGATTCGATGTTCGATAAAAAAGAAATGAGACAAAGAACTAAGCCTCTTAACTACTTATTAAAGAGAACAATGATGAGGCCTAGAGATCTGATTTCTATTATGGGTCGAATCATTCAAACAATGAAAGAAAAGGCTGAAGACCCATTTACAGAAGAAGAGATAACTTTTGAGAAGCTTGAGGCAGAATCAATTTATTCCGCAGAGCCGGGCTATTCTGATTGGCTAAAACAAGAAATATTAGATGAATGGAGTGTCCAAAAGCCTATTATTGTTCAGCTTTTTAATGCAATTCAGAATAATGCCTCTACCAACTTTACAAGTGATGATATTTCTCGTGAGTTAGAGAATCTCAATATTAAGGCAAATAAAAGTGAAGTCCTATCACATATTAGATTTCTATTTGACAATTCAATAGTGGGTTTCAAACTTGGAGATTCAAAAGAATGGCGGTTTAAATGTTTTTATCCTGCACAGGGTTTTTTAGATTCAACTGAATATAGGGTTCATGAAGGACTGGTTAGAGCGTTCAATTTACGTGAAAATAGAGATCGTGATTAGCCTAACAAGTCAAAGCACTCGGAATTGGTAAAGCTGTCATCAATTTTGTTCCAAAATTGCCGCCAACTTCACCAGTCCGGTGTTTGAGGCGTTATAGCGCAATGGTAATTATAATAATATGAATGTATTCTTTAAGTTTTTTTTGGCTTTTTTATGCTTTGCTGTCGGAACTGCCGGTGCTTTGATAATAATTTCTGGATATGTGTCAGATCGAGTTCTTTTTAGTCAAAGTCTCGCAGATATCGGAGCGTTTGGAAGTTTTCTTGGAGGGTGTGCAACACTGGTTGCTTCAATAGCGGCAATCATTGGTGTTAATACTTGGATAAAGCAGATCAAATTAGGACCATACTTCGACTATATATGGAGTGCGAAAGTAGCCTTAAGAAAGATCAATAATGAAAAAATTTCTTGGTATATATTTAAATATCAGCTTAGAAATAACCCAGATTTACCTGAAGAAGTAAAAGATCAGTTATCAGGAAATATCGAAAAACATAAAAAAGAGATTGAAAGTCAGTTTGATATTTTGAAAGATAAATTTGATCATATCGATCAAATTATTGCTAAAAATGATTATGAGTGGGCAAATCACTTATCAAGATACCGTCGAGCATACAAAGACATTGGTGATTTTTTAACAACGACAAATGTGCCTGTTTTCGATGAAAGTAACTTAACTGAGTTTTTAGTTGATAATTCAAAATTAGTTACACTAAATAGTCATTTTAGCAATTACTATGATTTTTTATGTACAGAATTGGATAAGCTTGAAATGAAACACTCAGAAGCGCTATAACAAGGCAAATCAAAGGACGCTAACAGTTGTCACGGTTTTTGCCAAAACAAAAAGCTCGCAAAAACAGCGCCAACTTACGCGACATTACGATCCCGTGGCGTCTCCAGCTCAAAGGACCCGGAAGCCGTTTTAATGGTTTTGCGAGAGGCCCCGTTTTTACGATTAGGCTGGGAATCCTGCCCCAGATGTTCATCCAGTTCAGCACCTAATGTAGCTTCGGTGATCTGCTTGATCAGAGGTGTTAGCAGACCGTCTTTGCCATTGAGGTCCTGACCGGACTGGAGGGCCTTAGCAAAGGCTTGAATGTCGATTTCGTATTTATCAGACATGATGTGTCACTCCCTGTAGAGGGTAAACTATAGGGGTGACACAGAATTTTGAACACTACCCTACTGGCTTCGGTAAAATGCTCTTTTTCAATGAATTCCCGGACTCCCATGCGTGGCGCTGATATTACTCAGGAGCCTCTGTTCACCACCATCAAACTGGATGAACGGGTTCTAGACGATCACCCTTTACGCTCCATCAAAACCCTGTTTGATCCGGCACTCACCAATATCGATTGGAAACTCAGCCTGATCCAGGGTCAATCTGTCTGATAAACGGAAACGGGATGGATAATCCCGTTTTAAATAGAAAACCTGGCTAGAAAACAACCAAACAAGTGTGATTTATAAGGCGGAAGGAAGAGCTTCTATCAGCGAATCAGATACGAATTTCAACGGCCTGCTAGAGCACGATATCGTCAAAGCTGCTGACTACCGGGTGAGGTGATTGGGTTGGCAACTCGCCATCACGTACCAGCCAGCAAGTTTGCATGCCAGCGGCAGCGGCAGCGTCCAGTTCAGCTTTGATATCCGACAGAAACAACACCTCGTGGCTATCCCGCTGTAACTGTTGGGCAATCGCCCGGTACGATGCAACTTTCTGTTTGCCGCCGACCGTGGTGTCGAAGTGGCCACGAAACAGTGGCAATAAATCGCCATCCTGGCTATAGCCAAAAAACAGCTGCTGCGCTTTTACCGACCCGGATGAATACACGTACAGAGGAATGCCTGCCTGATGCCATTGTTTCAGATTGGCGGTGGCATCCGGGTACATATGTGCGACGTAATCACCGTTTTTGTAACCCGCTTCCCAGATCAGCCCCTGTAATACCTTGAGTGGAGTGGCCTTGCGGTCAGTGGCGATCCACTCCAGCAGGGTATTGATCAGCGCATCGGTATCCGCACTGCTGATACCACTGCCGGGGGCTTCCTCTTCGAGTAGCTGCGCCGTAGCATGCAGCTGCTGCTGTACCAGAGGATCGTGCTGGTTGGCCCGTACGTAACCGGCCAGATGGCTGGCCGCGTAAGGAAACAGCACCTCTTTGACAAAGGCGATGGAAGAGGTGGTGCCTTCGATATCCGTAAGAATGGCAGTTACCGTCATGGTCAGTTTTCCAGGCGATTAAAACGGTCGGCAATGGGGTTACCGGTGTAATTGGCCACCCAGCCATCCGGGTTGTTAAACAGGCGAATAGCGATAAAACCGGGATTGTCACCCATATCAAACCAGTGTGGCGTATTGGCCGGTACACTGATCAGATCACCTTGCAGGCAGAGTACTTCGTACACCTTGTTATCGATATGCAGGCTGAACAGCCCTTCGCCAGCGACAAAAAAACGGACTTCATCTTCGCTGTGGCGGTGTTCCCGCAAAAATACCTGACGTAATTCGGCTTTTTTCGGGTTGTCAGTATTGAGGCTGACCACGTCGATGCTCTGATAGCCTTCTTCCTGTACCAGGCGGTCGATGTCTCTGGCGTAAGCGGCAATGACGTCTTCCTCGCTAGCGCCGGGCGTTAACTCGGTATCGGTGCTCCAGTGTTCAAAGCGTACACCCACCTGTTGCAGGCGTTCGCGAATGTGGGCGTGGGTGTCGGTCGTAAATAACAGTTGTGCGGTTTCGTGGTCCGGGTAAATTCGCAAGATGCTGCCGGGCTCTTCTTGCACCATATCCAGCTCGGCGCGCATGTAGCCACTGCGTCGGGCGTGGGAGGGTTTACCATTATTCCAGGTACGGAGATCTTTACGAGTCAGGCTCTGACGAGTGATGTACCTTGGTTTTGGTGGACGTTTCATTGCTGCCTCAGTCGTTTGAGTTCCAGTTGATAGTCGAACAGGTGTTCCAGTGCTTCGAGGTGACGCATGCATTCGGCCAGATTCTGTCCCCAGGTATAAACCCCGTGACCACGAATCAGGTAGGCATGGCCTTGTTGGCTGGCTTGCATGCGCTGTTCAACCTGCTGCGCCAAACGGTGGATGTCCTGATCGTTATCGAACACCGGAATCACCATTTGGCAGTGATGGCTGGTCTGGCCTGAAAAGGCTTTCAGCAGTTCCCAGCCGCTGAGTATCAGTTCACTGGTCGGGTGGATATGAGAGAGCACCACGGCGGCTTTGGAGTGAGTGTGTAACACGGCGCCAATGGCGGGGTCACGCTGATACAGTTGTGTGTGTAACAGGGTTTCGGCACTGGGCTTGCCTGCAGTCCAGGCCTGTCCTTGCCAGTCGACCGCCAGAATATCTGCCGGGGTCAATTCCCCCTTGTGCTTGCCCGAACTGGTCAGGGCACAGCCGTGCTCATTCAGGCGTACAGAGTAGTTGGAGCTGGTGGCCGGAGACCAGTCGCGATCGTATAGCTGTTTGCCATAACGACAGAGGTCAGAGGCGGCCAAACGGAAAGCTTCCGGATCAAATACAAGTGCCATGATACTCCTCGGCGATATCCTTGTCAGTGAGTTGCCAGCAGAGCAGCCACTGATGCAACCGATGGTTGATGAATCACACCACGCTCGGTCACGATGGCGTCGATCAATCCGGCCGGAGTAACGTCAAACGACGGGTTGATGGCCTGGCAGTCGTCCGGTGCAATCTGGATACCTTGCAGACGGGTTACTTCGGTCATCGGCCGTTGTTCAATCGGGATATCAGCACCGGATGGCAAGCTCAGGTCAAAGGTGGTGGAGGGGGCGACGACCATGAATTTCATGCCATGATGGCGGGCCAGTACTGCCAGGCTATAGGTACCAATCTTGTTGGCGACATCACCGTTGGCGGTAATGCGGTCAGCACCGACAATAACCCAGGCGGTATCGCCCTGTCGGAACAGCTGGGCGGCGGCCCCATCACACACCAGCGAGACCGGAATACCATCCTGCATCAGTTCCCAGGCGGTAAGACGCGCCCCCTGTAACCAGGGACGGGTTTCTCCGGCGTAGACATGACGGATCTTGCCATCAGCCCAGGCACTGCGAATAACGCCCAGTGCGGTGCCATGGCCACCGGTTGCCAGTGCACCGGTATTACAGTGGGTGTACACCGTGGTCTGGTCGCCCAGTAATTCGCTACCCCATTGGCCCATGGTCAGATTGGCCTGGATATCTTCCTCGTGAATCCGTCGTGCTTCGGCCAGGAGTTGCTGGCCGTTGGCATTGGTCAGCGCGGCCATGCGCTCCAGTGCCCAGAACAGATTCACCGCCGTTGGCCGGGATTCGGCCAGTACCTGATACGCAATATCCAGATCGCGACCTGCCAGTGCATCCAGTGCGAAGCCATAAGCGGCAGTAATGCCAATTGCTGGCGCACCACGAACCACCATTGAACGAATGGCATCGGCGGCATCGGCGGCGGAGTGGCATTCAACCAGCTGATGTTGGTGGGGAAGGATGCGCTGATCGAGCAAATGCAGCGTCTGTTGCCGCCATTCAATGGCGACGACCTGAGAGTGTAGAGACATAAGCGTGGGTTATTCCAATGGGAACGACAGACCCTCGATACCCTCGAGTATGGCCTGTCTTAGAAGATATAAACCCGCACAGTTTAGCGCTAACCGTGGCAACTGTCGCGACCGGGACCGTGGCAATCGCCGGAAAAATACCTTCCGGCTGCGTCATGTCAGGACATAACGCAGCCGCTGATCAAAGTTTCGACTGCATGCAATGGAAGGCTTCAATCAGACCGCTGGTGGAGCTGTCAAAGGTATCCGGGATGGTATCGGATTCCAGGGCATCCAATACCTTGCTGCCGAGTTTTTTACCCAGTTCAACCCCCCACTGATCAAAGGAGTTCAACCCCCAGATCATGCCTTGGGCGGCCACCTTGTGCTCGTACAGGGCGATCAGGGCACCGACGCTTTGCGGCGTTGTTTTGGGGAAGTAGAGGGTATTGCTGGGGCGATTGCCGTTGATGGCTTTTTGCTTTGCCAGTGCCTTGGCCTCGGCATCTGTTTTGCCTTCGGTCATCAGTTCGGCGATGGCTTCCTGTTCTGTTTTGCCTTGCAGCAGCGCCTGGCTTTGGCTGAGGCAGTTGGATACCAGCATGGCATGGAAGTTATCGATGGGGTTGTGACTGCACATTGGCATGATGAAGTCGCAAGGAGAAAAATGCGTGCCCTGATGCAGCAACTGGTGGAAGGCGTGCTGGCCATTGGTACCAACGCCGCCCCAGATCACCGGGCCGGTATGGTAATCCACCGGTTGGCCGTCGAGGGTGACGGACTTGCCGTTACTTTCCATATCCAGCTGCTGTAAATGCGCGGGCAGGCTGCGCAAATAATGGTCGTAAGGCAGAATGGCGTGGGAATTGACACCAAAAAAATTGACGTACCAGATACCGAGCAAGGCCATGATAACGGGCATGTTCTGCGCCAGCGGCGCGGTACGGAAATGCTCATCCATATGGTGAGCGCCACGCAACATATCGCGGAAGTTGTCGATACCAATCGCCAGCGCCAGCGGCAGGCCAATGGCTGACCAGAGTGAATAACGGCCGCCGACCCAGTCCCACATCGGGAATATGTTTTCTTCGGCGATACCAAATTCAATCGCTTTTTCAACGTTGGAAGAAACCGCCGCAAAATGCCGACACAAATACTTTTCACAGCCGCCATTGCTGAGAAACCACTGACGGCAAGCCAGAGCGTTTTTCAGGGTTTCCTGGGTGCCAAAGGATTTGGACTGGATAATAAACAGCGTCGTCGCCGGATTCAGGTGTTTGAGAATCTCGGTGATATGGGTGCCGTCAATGTTGGCCAGGTAGTGCACATTCAGGCCGCTGTCGGAATACGGCTTGAGGGCATTGGACGCCAGTTTTGGCCCCAGAAATGACCCTCCGATGCCAATGGACACCACGTCGGTAAACGGCGCGTTATTGTAGCCGCGCCATTGGTTACGACGAATCTTCCAGCAGAATTCTTCCATTCGCCGTACCGTGTCGCGTACTTCCGGCATGATATCTGTGCCATCCACCATCACTGGCCGGTCACTGAAGTTACGCAGGGCGGTATGCAGGGCGGGGCGGTTTTCACTGCGGTTAATCGCTTCGCCTTCAAACATGGCGTTGATTTTGGCCGGTAACTGGCGTTCCTCCGCCAGTTGTAACAGGTGGCTCAGGGTCTCTTGGGTGACACGGTTTTTGGAGTAGTCGAGACTCAAACCGGCAGCGTTCAGATGAAAATCATCAAAGCGGTTCGGGTTGGCAGCGAACCAGTCAAGCATGTGCTGGTCTTTGATCTCGCCGTAATGGCGCTGCAGGGTTTTCCAGGTATCGGACTGGGTCAGGCTACTGGCCAGGGTCATAAAGCTTCCTTCAATGTCCATATGGTCTGTGAGGAGTATACGGAACTGCTTCATGGTCAGCAAAAAATCGCATAAGTACTTTGGTCGGCGTTATATCAACGGGAATAAGAGCCGGACAAAGAAGCAACAGAAGAGAAGCAACAGAAGAGAAGCAACAGAAGAGAAGCAACAGAGAAGATGCCCATATCGAAGATAACGACACATAGGCAGTAAAGAACAGCAGGGAAAAACACCGTGGCGGACAAATCGCCAGCAAAAGAATCGGCCACCACGGGAGGTGGCCGGGCAGGTCAGACGACCTGTACAGGAATATCGAAGCTGGTATGGCTGGCGGTGTTATCAGCGTTGATATACACCATTTTGGGTTTGTACGTTGCCAGTTCTGCTTCGTCAAAATTACCGAAGGTACAGATGATAATCCGATCACCAACGTCAGCCATGTGCGCGGCTGCCCCGTTCACTGAAATCATGCCAGAGCCGTCTTCCGCCCGAATGATATAGGTGGTGAAGCGTTTGCCGTTACTGATGTTGTAGATCTGGATCTGTTCGAATTCGCGCATACCGGCGAGATCCAACAGAGCGCCATCAATGGCGCAGGAACCTTCGTAATTAAGCACTGAGTGTGTCACACAGGCTTTGTGAAGTTTGGCTTTCAGCATAATGGATTGCATGGTAACCCCTTAAGAGTACTGCGGTTCGACGCACTTGGAACGACGCCGAAACCGGGGATTTCCCTCGCCAGATCGGCCAATAATTGCACGATTGATGCAAGGGGGCGGGAGTATGCCCTAATCAAAATCGGTATTCAATGACACCAGAATATTATCGATCAGCCGGGCTTTGCCAAGCGAGGCGGCAGCCAGGATCACGATTCTGGTGGCTTTGGCTAACTCGCTGGTGTCCAGTTCGGCCAGTGTATCGGCATCACGTACTTCGATGTAGTCCCTGATGAACCCTTGTTGCTGCAGGTCATGGTCGGCCTGCTGCAGTAATCCGGGCAAGGCTTCACCGGCTTGCAGGCCCTGGGCGATTCGGGTCAGCGTGCGATACAGCTGCGGTGCCGCCTGTCGTTCAGCATCGGTCAGATAGCCGTTACGGGAACTGAGTGCCAGCCCATCGCTGGCGCGAGCCGTTGGTACTGGCACCAGCGATACCGGAATATTGAGGTCTTCGACCATTTTCCGAATCACCGCAACCTGCTGGAAATCTTTCTCACCAAAAAACGCCAGATCCGGCTGTACCATATTGAACAGTTTGGATATGACGGTGGCGACGCCATCAAAGTGGCCCGGACGACTGCCACCGCACAACCCGGCAGACACCCCGGGTACGTGGACATGGGTCTGGATGCTCTGGCCATGGGGATACATTTCGGCCACAGAAGGGGCAAACACCAGATGGCATCCGGCGTCGGCCAGTTGCTGGCTATCGGCTTCCAGCGTGCGCGGATAACGTTCCAGATCGCTGGGGTCATTGAATTGCAGCGGGTTGACAAAAATACTGGCGACCACAAAGCAGTTTCTCTGCCGGGCGGCGTCGATCAGCGAGATATGACCCCGGTGCAGATTACCCATGGTCGGGACAAGGCCAATATCATGGCCTGCGGCTTTGGCTGCGCGCAGCTGTTGGCGCAGCTCGGAGACGGTGTGAACAGTCATCATGGTGGGTGTAGACATCAGGCAAACTCATGTTCCGGGGAGGGAAAGGTACGATTCTTGACTTCGTCGTTATAAGCCGCCAGCGCTTCGGGAACAGTACGTCCTGAGGTGGCAAAGTTCTTGACGAATTTCGGGACATGATTCGGGTTCAGCCCCAGCATGTCGTGCATGACCAGCACCTGGGAATCGGTTGCTGAGCCGGCACCGATTCCGATGACCGGCACGGTGACGGCCTGCGTAATACGCTTACCCAGGTCGGCCGGTACGCATTCCAGTAAAATCATGTCAGCCCCGGCTTCTGCCAGAGTGACCGCAGCATCCACCATGGTATCGGCATGCGACTGACCACGGCCTTGTACCCGGTAGCCACCTAACTTATTGACTGATTGCGGCGTCAGACCAAGGTGAGCACACACAGGCACTCCCTGTTGTGCCAGGCTGGCAATCAGTGGTGCAAGCCATTGATCACCTTCCAGCTTGACCATATGGGCACCGGCTTGCATCACGGCGCGGGCACTGGCCAGGCCTTGCTCCAGCGTGCCGTAGCTCATAAAGGGCAGATCCGTCATGATCAGCGCCGGTCGTTGTGCCCGGCGGTTGCCATTGGCAACACAGCGAGTGTGATACACCATATCTGTCAAAGTGACAGGCAAGGTGCTGTCTTGCCCTTGCAGCACCATACCCAGCGAATCACCAACCAACAGGGCTTCAATGCCTGCATCAGCGGCCAGTTGCGCGAGGGTCGCGTCGTAGGCGGTCACCACAGCAAAGGTTTGCTGCTGGGCCTTGTATGCCTGTAATGAACGAAGTGTTACTGGATTCAATGTGCTACTCCCGTGTGGATAAGCCACTATCAGGTCGCCAATGGTGCGGATTGGTGATCATAAGTCAATATTGGCAGGTTAACTTTTGTTTATTGGAACAGGTCGTTCGATCCTGCTGCTCATTTTTTGACGTATCAGACGTCAAGCCATTATGCGTACGGATGACGCGACAACAGGATGGTATGAGGGTATTTCACCGTGGCCAGGGTCACGGGGGTGATAGCAGATCGGCGCGACTGGGGGTGGTCATGATAACCAGCTGATCTTGCTCCGTCAGTGTCTCCAGTATCGAGGACAAGGCCGTGCCATTGGGTAATCGACCGTCCGGGGCCAACTCGACCAGGGGCTGGATAACAAACAACCGGTTGCACATCTCAATATGGGGCACCGACAGGCGTGGCAGGTCGATACACTGGTCGGCGTACAGCAGGATATCAAGATCCAGCGTTCGCTCTCCCCAGCGGCGCAAGCGCACACGGCCCTGCTGTTGTTCGATCGCCTGTAACTGGTCGAGCAGCGCCAGCGGTGCCAGGGTTGTGTCTATGCGAGCAACCGCATTGACATAATCCGGCTGATCTTGCGGCCCGACCGGCTTGCTGCGATAAAACGACGACCAGCCTGTCAGCTGGATGTCGCGACACTGCTCCAGGGCGCTTAATGCCTGACGCAACTGCTCGGCGGGCTGGTCGAGATTGGCCCCCAGCCCGAGGTAACAAGTAACCGGTGTCATGTGTTGCGGGGTTTGCGGCGGCGGCGTTTGCGCTGCGGCTCATCGCGATAGGCATGGCGAGACGTATCGGGTACACCTTCGCGTTTTTGTAACTCGGTCCACCAGTCGCCAATACCGTGTAAATCTTCACCGGATTGCTCACGCAGCAGCAGGAAGTCGTAAGCGGCGCGGAAGCGAGGATGCGCCAGCAACTCTTTGGCTTTGCGGCTCTGGATTTTGGGCAGACGCAACTGCAGCTCCCAGATTTCGCGCATCGGAATAGAAAAACGCTTGGGAATGGCGGTGTGGCGAATCTGCTGCGATAAAACCCGGTCAGCGGCTTTTTGTAGCGCCGGATGAGGGGCCATACCGGACGCTTCAAATTCTTGCTGCATTCTTACCAGAGCAGGCCACAGCAGTGCCGCCAGGAAAAAATACGGCGTAACCGACTTGCCAGCCTGAATGCGGGTGTCGGTATTACGCATGGTGTTTTCAGCGATATTGCGAGCAACTTCATCTTCTTGCATACACTGTTCGGTTGCCGGAAACATATGCCGGAACAAACCATGATCACGCAGTAATTGCAGAGTGGTCAGTGCCTTGCCAGCCAGAAACAGTTTCAGTAATTCATCAAACAGGCGAGCGGCAGGAATTTGCTCCAGCAGCGGTGCCAGCATGGGAATCGGTGCCGCGGTATCAGCTTCCAGATCAAAATCGAGCTTACCCATAAAGCGGATGGCTCGCAGCATCCGTACCGGGTCTTCACGATAACGGGTTTCCGGATCACCAATCAGGCGCAACTGGCGGCTTTGCAGGTCGTCCCAGCCACCGGCATAGGAATACACACTGAAATCCGCAATATTGTAGTACAGCGCATTAATGGTGAAATCCCGCCGCAGCGCGTCTTCCTCGCGATTACCGAAGACATTGTCTCGCAGGATCATGCCCTGGTCGCCGGTAGAGGCTTCCTTGCTGGAGTGTGCTTCGGTAGGAGGGGCGCGGAATGTCGCGACTTCGATAACTTCCCGGCCAAACACCACATGCACCAGCTTGAATCGGCGACCGATCAGGCGGGAATTACGGAACAGCTGGTTCACTTGTTCCGGCGTGGCGTCGGTGGAGACGTCAAAATCCTTGGGCGACAGACCCAGTAAGGTGTCCCGTACACCACCACCAACAAGCAAGGCTTCATGGCCGGCATTATGGAGCCGGTACAAGACCTTTAAAGCCGCGTCGCTGATCTGGCTGCGACTGATATTGTGCTCATCACGGCTGATAACACGCAGGTTGGCGGAAGGCGCGGCGTTGTCGGCAACGTCGTCGGGCTGGAGAATATTTTTGATAAATTTGGTTAGGCGCTTCACTGATGCTCAGTTTGGTTACTCGCAACGAAGCGAAAGAGTTTACCAGTGTCAGCCACGATTGATAAATCAATCCGTCAAACAGGCAATAAAAAAGCCGCACAATGGCGGCTTTTACTGGGAGGCCCTATTTTTATTATTGTGTCCCTCAATGCTCGGACTGGGTGTCCGCTCTTTTGAATATTCAGTATCGCCTGTTGTTATTTTTATCAGCGAGACCATTCATTCGAAACAGCCGACAGGGCGCATCTCTTGTTATTTTTGTTATCGAGACTTGCCACGGCAGATGGAAATTATTGTTATTGTCATCTGCGAGAAGCGCTTCGCATTGTTGTTTTTATTGTCCGCTGCGCTTCGTGATATAGATAAAGCAGGTGCTGTGCCAACTTTTAAAATACCATTTAAATCAATGGCTTATGATTTTTTAGAAATTATTTCCCCAATATTTGGCCCGGATTGTTACCTGCTTTCGGGGTCTAAGGTAACAACCAGTGTGCGAGGTAACACTTTGAGCCAAAGAGGGTTTTTCGTGCCAGAAAAGAATCAGAATGCAACTTTTAATTTTGCTACCAGCCGATTTTTACGCCGCACAGTCAGCAGCCGTCACCAGTAACAGTCACCAGTCACCAGCAGCGCCGGATACCCCAGGCACCGGCCATACAGCTCGATGGATTATCGGCACCAACCGTATCGCAAGGGCACTACGGCGGACGATCACGGAAATCCTGACGGCCCCAATGCCCTGAATACACACGATCCCGGCTTGTACAGAAATTGAATGGAGTGGAATCAGGCATTAAGCGAATCGATGTGATGGTGTCGCAGTGATGGTGTCGCAGTGATGGTGTCGCAGTGAGAAGGGATGAAATAACAAACCCCGCCACCTTTACAGGTGCGGGGTTCCGGGGGATAGCATGGTCTGTCCTATACTCAATCACCGTTTGTTATTTTTATTGTCGGTGATGGCTGGCTGAGTGCAGCTTGTTATTTTTATAGTCTGCCTCAGCTCTTGTTCTTGAGTTTAATATAGCGAGTACCGTGCCAAGAAATAAAACTTATTTAATATCAATGAGTTAGGTATTTCAGAGTGCATCATGTCCATGAATGACAGGCATTTGTTACCTTGATAGCGGGGAGTTGGGTAACACATTGGCCATGGCGTAACACTTGGGTAGCACTTCTTTGGGAGGAGAAGCGGACAAGGACAAATGGATACGAATGGAACCGGTATGAATATAGACAAAGGGACACGGACGGAGCCGGGGGCACGGATAGAGTGATACGGAGAGATGGATGTAAATAGAGCCTGGTATGGACGGAGCCGGTTATAAATACGGCGGCCCGGAAAAGAACAAACCCCGCCATCTTTACAGATGCGGGGTTCGCGAGAGAGTACGATTTTTTTTTGTTCTGACGCTCATTCGCCGATTGTTATTGTTATTGGCGGCGTAAGGTTGGAGATCACTGATTGTTTTTATTGGTGGTGATGCCAGCTCTTGTTGTTGCGCTGGTTAAAGCGATTTGTGTGCCAATAAACGAGCTCTTCCTTTCTTTTATTTTTTATCCTTTAAAATCATCAGGTTACGTTTTTTGGTTGTGGTGGGTGTCCATAATGATATTGGTATTTTTACGTAATGATGCGAGGTGTTACTCAGTGTGTTACCGCGAGTAGCGTTGCCGTCGGCTTGTTTGGGGTAGTGGGGTAACACTTTGGTGGTGGGCTGTTTGGGGTGTGCTGCTGCAATGGCAGCTAGCAGCACGAATGCCCGCCCTGAACGATTTCGTGGCGGCCAGGTGCTGCGGTTGCTTGAGGCGTGGTTGGTGGAGCGCGGTTATTTTTTCTTGCGCGGTATGCCCAGGCGCTGGCGTCGTTCCCACAGGCTTTTACGGGAGATGCCGAGTTTGCGGGCAAGGTCGGTCTCGGTCATTTTGGCTTCGTTTTCCAGTACAAAATGCACAAAGTAGTCGTCGAGAGACAAGTCACCCTGGTCGCTGTGTTCTGCCCGTTCGGCGGTCGCGGGGTTGTTGTTGTTTTCGATCAGGTTCTCGCGCATGGCGGAGCTGATGTAGCGATCGGGGGAGAGGTCGATGCCAAGCAGTTCTGCGCTGACGTACTGATCTTCCGCAAGAATAACGGAACGCTCAACGGCGTTTTCCAGTTCACGAACGTTGCCAGGCCATTGGTACTGTTTGATGCTGGCGATGGCGCCGCTGTCGAATTGCATCGGTGGTTGGCCGAGTTTTTCGCAAGCCCGTGTGAGAATAAAGCTGGCCAGTTCGATCACGTCGTCACCGCGCTCACGTAACGGCGGCAAGATCAGTTCAACCACATTCAGGCGGTAGTACAGGTCTTCGCGGAATTCGCCACAGGCAGCCATTTCCTTGAGGTTACGGTGGGTGGCGGCAATCAGGCGTACATCGACCTTGATACTTTGTACGGCCCCCACGCGGCGGATTTCACTTTCCTGCAATACCCGCAGCAGTCGCGCCTGGGCTTCCAGTGGCAGCTCACCGATTTCGTCGAGAAACAGGGTGCCACCATTGGCGGCTTCAACCAGCCCCTGACGCTGGCTGGCAGCGCCGGTGAAAGCGCCTTTTTCATGGCCAAACAGTTCGGATTCCAGCAGGGTTTCGGGGATGGCGGCGCAGTTGACCGAAATCAGCTGGGCGGCGGCGCGGTGGCTCTGGTTGTGCAGGGCCTTGGCAACCAGCTCTTTGCCGGTGCCGGATTCACCATTGATCATCACGGTTGCGTTGGTGGGGGCAACCTTGCTGATTTTACGAAACAGTTTTTGCATGGCATCGCAGCTGCCAATAATGCCGTTGTTGCGGGAGATATCGGTGGCGTCGTTGTGTCCGGCCTTGTTGCTGTCGCTGGTTTGAGCGGGCACCGGCTGGCTGGCAGTCACGGCGGAGGTGTCTGTCAGCGATTGACGGGCCTTGTCGAGGATCGATTTGACGGCTTCGACCAGTTCGCCATGGTCAAAAGGTTTGGCTATGTACTCAACCGCTCCCATTTTCATGGCATCGACCGCAGAGCGGAGGCTGGCAAAGCTGGTCATGATCAGAACCGGGGTGGTGCCGGCCAGTTCTATCAGATCGGTGCCCTGGCCACCGGGCAGGCGCAAATCGGTGATCACCAGATCAAAGGTGCTCAGATCGTGCTCACGGGCGGCATCGATACTATCGAGGTCGGTGACTTCGTAGTGGTGACGCTGCAGTAGTCTGCGTACCGATTGGCGAATAATGGCTTCGTCTTCGACGACCAGAATGCGACTCATAGATTTGTTTCCATCCTGTTTTCCGGCAGGTAACGCGGGAGGCTGACTTTAACACAAGTACCGGCATTCCCGCTGACTGGGCTGACGATCTGTACCTGACCATAATGTTCTTCAATAATACTGTACACCAATGCCAGACCAAGACCGGTGCCTTTCCCCACTTCCTTGGTGGTAAAAAAAGGCTCGAATACCTGTTCCATTGTATCGGCCGGAATGCCGTGTCCCTGGTCGATAACGCGAACAGTCACCTGATGCATGTCTGCCAGTGTATCGGCAATGACTTGTTGCCCAGGTTGACTGGCATCACGGGCGTTGCTTAGCAGATTAATAAACACCTGTACCAGGCGCTGGGAATCACCAATGACCATCAGTTCGGGGTCGCTTTGGTTAACGAACTCGATATCCGGGCTGCGCTTGTTCAGCCGCAGCAGTTGCATGGCGTCTTCCAGGCAGTGATGCAGGTTGACTTCTTCGTTTTCGGTGGCGTGATTACCGGCATGGGCGAAATTCATCATGGATTGCAATATGCGGCTGACACGTTGGGTCTGCTCCCGGATTTGCTGGGCAATCTGGTGTATCTCGGGGTTGTCGGTTTCGTATTCCATGCTTTGGGCGAGGCAGTCGATACCTGTGATCGGGTTGCCAATTTCATGGGCGACACCCGCCGCCAGACGGCCGATCGAGGCCAGCCGTTCACTGTGAATCAATTCCCGCTCCAGCAGCTGGGTTTCGGTCTGGTCTTCCAGCAGCAGCACGATACCGCCGGGCTGGCGGTTGGCCGACTGGATAATGGATTTGTGCAATGTGTACCAGTGGGGCTGCAAGCCAATATCGACCCGTTTTTTGTGTTCATGGAGGGTGGTTGTGGTAATAAAGCGGCCTAATAAATCACCCCATGGCTCGGGTAATTGCGCCAGCAAGGTGCCGGTTACCCGCTCCGCTGCCAGGCCGGTCAGCTCAACCATGGCCTGGTTCCAGAGCAGGATTTCGCCATCTTCTGCCAGCGAGCAGGCACCGATAGGCAACCGTTCCAGGGTTTGGCGATGATAGCGGCGCAGGTGGTCCAGCTCTCCGGCAATACCAGAGAGGCGGTCATTAAAACCTTCGAGCCGCTGCTCAATAATATAAATATCACTACTGAGTTCGGTACCTTCCTGCAGTGGCAAATAGCGGCGGATAATATCCTGTGCCACGGTGGGGCCAAGCAGGCTCGACAGGTTGGCTTCGAGCCGTACCCGCAAACGGCGCAACTCGTGCGGCCGGTCTTCGTAGCTGGGCAGGCCGAGGTCGGTCAGTGCCTGATGCACTTCACGTTCTGCCATATAGCGGCCCAGTGGCCGACTGAGCGTCAGAATGGCGTCGTTGGAGTTTTCGGCTTCCAACAGTTGCATGCTGGGGCGCTGGGCGGCAATCACACAGGCATCGGCGGCACTGAGCTCGGCATCCTCTGGTTTGCGTGTCAGGCTGATGCCGACAAACAGCATGGCGTTACCAAGCACACTGAGCAGCGCCGTGCGGTGCCAGTTGCTTTCGTCGGGAATCATAAACCAGTGCTCCCACTCGGAGCCGGTCAGTAACAGCGGCAAGAGCAGCCCCAGCAACCAGATACCGAGGCCGACACTCAGGCCAACCACAAAGCCGGTGCGGCTGGCTCCGCGCCAGTACAGCAGGCCGACGATACCGGGCAAGAATTGCATTGCGGCCCCGCAGGCCAAAATACCGAGGCGGTTGATGTCGAGGGTATCGCCCATCAGCTGATAAAAAAGATACGACAGCGCAATCAGCCCGAGAATCAACAACCGCCGTGACCATAGCAGCCAGCGGTAAAAATCGTGTTTCGGGCTGGGCTGATAGTGCGGAAACAGCAAGTGGTTCAGCAACATCGAGGTGGTGGCCAGCGTCATCTGGATACTGACACCGGTGGCGGCGGCGACACCACCCAGAAAGACCAGCAGCGTAATGGTCGGCGAGCCGGTTTCCAGCCCCAGCCCCAGGGCAAAGTACTCGGTAGGCACCGTTAGCTGGTGGTTCATGCCACCCCAGAGCAAGGGCGGTATCGACAGGCTCAGCGCCAATAAAATCAGTGGAAAGGCCCAGCTGGCCAGTCGCAAGGCCCGGTTGCTGACGTTTTCGGTAAAGGTAATGTGAAAGGTATGGGGCATTGCAATCGCAATCGCCAGACACATCAAAAACAGCGTTAGCCAGGGGCCACTGGGTGGCCCCGAAGGGCGGCTGGCAAGGTATTGATGAATCGACTGCAGCCATTGGTCGCCACCGACAGAGGCCGGAATAATATCGAACAGCAGCACCAGGGTCGTCACGGCAATGGCAATCAGTTTGAACAGGGACTCCAGCGCCAGAGAAAATACCAGCCCTTCGTGGTTCTCACGGGGGGTCATCTGGCGCGCGCCAAACAGGACCGCCAGCGTCAGCAGAATGGCGGAGAAGCCGAGCGCCAGATAATTCACCGGCCAGCCTGGGCTGAGAATGTCGAGGGTATCGGCCACGGCCTTGATTTGCAGGCTGAGTAACGGCACCACCACACACAGCATACAAATACTGACCAGCACACCCGCAGACGGGCTGCGATAGCGGAAGGCCAGCAGATCGGCGAGGGAATTAAGCTGATAGCGGCGGGTAATACGCAGGATCGGCCGCAGCAACAGTGGCGTCAGCAAAAAAGCACCGGCGAGGCCACCAAAATAAGACAGGTAGCCGTAGCCGTACAGCTGCGCCAGCGCGACACTGCCGTAGTAGCCCCAGGCGCTGGCAAATACCCCCAGCGACAACAGATACACCAGCGGTTGTTGTACCCAGCGGCGCGGTATCCAGCTGCGCTCGACAGCGTAGGCGCTGAGATACAGCAGAGCCAGATAGCCAAGTAATATCAGGCAGAGCAGACTGAGGCTGAACGTCATCAGGCAGGTTCCTGGTCTGGAGCGGGTGACCGTCACGAGCAACAGCGGCGAGGCCACTGCGTTATCGGGCTAAAACCGCGACGCTAAAAAAGGACGACAGGGTAACATAAAGCCTTTCAGCGCTGATATTTATGCCGGATCACTACTGCCAGGGCGTTGAAACGCCGCCGGAGCAGGCAGCTGGTGGCGGCCATGCAAACGTTCGGGTTGCCAGTGTTGGATCGCCCACTGCAACAGGGTGTGATTCCCTGCACCTTGCAGAGTGGCGGGTGGTTGCTGGCCCAGCCAGTCCAGCGCCAGCCAGAGCGTCTGGCCGCTGTGGTCGGGTTGTAAGGGCAGTGCCAGGTTCTGTTTGCTGAGCTTCTGGCCGTTGCGTTCGGTGGCGACCGGAATATGGGCGTAGCTGGGTGCATCCCAACCGAACGCCTGATAGATCAACAGCTGGCGCTGGGTCGAGTCAATCAGATCAATGCCCCGAACGATCTGGTTGATACCCTGGTCGTGGTCATCCAGCACCACTGCCAATTGGTACGACCAGAGCTGGTCGCGGCGACGAATCACAAAATCCCCGATGTCACGACTGGGTGACAGGCAATAGCGGCCTTGCAGGCGATCGTCAAAACACACCGGCGCGGCCTGGGGATCAACCCGGAAACGCCAGGCGTAATCCTGCCCTGCTTCCCTGTTGGGGGGATGGGCGCAGCCTGCCAGATGCAAACGCCCTTGCAACTGCTTGCGGGAACAGCCGCAAGGAAACGCCAGACCAAGATCGGCCAGCTGATGCAGACCGTCTAAATAAGCCGCATGACGCTGACTCTGGTAACAGACGCTGCCATCCCAGGTCAGGCCATAGGCTTCCAGCGTGCGGAGAATATGCTGGCTGGCGGCGGGATCTTCCCGCTGCGGGTCAAGGTCTTCAATACGCACATGCCACTGGCCACCGGCGTGGCGCGCATCCAGATAGCTGGCCAGTGCCGCCAGCAACGATCCAAAATGTAAGGGGCCAGTAGGCGACGGCGCAAAACGGCCGATATAAACCGCTTTATGAGCTGTTGTGCGTGGGGTTGCCAGTTGCGCAGAAGAGGCGTGTTGGGAGGTGGCGGAATCAGTCACTGGACTGGTTGCCGGATGGTGTGCGGAAACAGCAGCAGAGCAGGGCATAAGCACTTGGCATCAGGAAACGTGCGGGCAAGTATTGCCCGCCGCGTACAACCGGGTCAGACGCCCAGTTGTTTTTCTTTGATTTCTGCGAGGGTTTTGCAATCGATACACAGGTCGGCGGTTGGACGTGCTTCCAGACGACGAATACCAATTTCTACACCACAGGCTTCACAGTAGCCGTAATCACCTTTGCTGATCAGCTCAATGGTTTTATCGATCTTTTTGATGAGTTTACGCTCACGGTCACGGGTCCGCAGTTCGAGGCTGAATTCCTCTTCCTGGCTGGCGCGATCATTGGGATCGGCATAATTGTTCAGCTCCGTTTGCATGTGCTCTTTGGTGCGATCGACTTCTTCCATCAGCTCTTGTTTCCATTTACGCAGAATATTTGCGAAATGCTCAAGCTGAGCGTCGTTCATATACTCTTCAGTCGCGGACGCCTGGTAAGGAGTAAAGTCTGTCAGAGCGAATTCTTTTTTATCTTGCGGCATGGTGTTGCTGCCTCACCTGGTTAACGGGTTCAATCAACCGAACACTTGGCGCTCATGGCAGTAAGGACCAGTGGCCTGATCCGGCATGTCCATGGACGCCAAAATAATAAGGCCGGGAAACTATCAGATAACGGCGCGAGCGCCAACTATTTCATGGGGCCGAAGCCGCCAGCAGGCAAATAGACGCGTTAGTGCTCGACAATTTGTCGAATTGCTGGCTTCTGTCACACTATTGAGTTCGATGCAGGAGACTTTTGTGGAACACACCGCCCAACCATCCCAGACACCAACCGAGCCCGCCATGACCCGGCGCAGCCAGGCAATATCCCCGTTTCAGGTGATGGCGATCCTGACCGAAGCGCAAACCTTGCAGGCCGCCGGTCACGACATTATTCACCTCGAAGTCGGGGAACCGGACTTTCCAACGCCAGCGCCCATGATCGATGCCGCCTTTAGCGCGTTACGGGCGGGCAAAACCGGCTACACCCCGGCGCTGGGCCTGCCAGCACTGCGCGAAAAGCTTGCCGAGTGGTATCAACAGCGCTTTGGTATCCGCGTTGCGGCGTCCCGCATTGTGCTGACTCCCGGCGCTTCCGGTGCCTTGTTATTACTGGCTGCCGCCCGACTGGAAAGCGGCGACAAGCTGATGCTGGCTGACCCCGGCTATCCGTGTAATCGCCACTTTGCCCGGCTGTTTGAAGCCTGTGGCCAGCTGATTGCTGCAGGGCCTGAGCAACGTTATCAGCTGACCCCGGCGATGCTGGAACAGCACTGGACACCGGCTACCAGGGCCGCACTGGTGGCCAGCCCGGCGAATCCGACGGGTACCGTCCTGAATCTGACGGAATTGTCTCGATTGGCCAGTACAACTGAACGGCTGGGCGGCGAGTTATGGGTTGATGAAATTTATCAGGGGCTGAATTACGGCAGCAGCCCGGAAACCGTGTTAGCGGTTGCCGATAACGCCGTGGTGATTAACAGCTTTTCCAAATATTTTGGCATGACCGGCTGGCGGCTGGGTTGGGCCGTTGTGCCGGAGCACTGGGTGCCGACACTGGAAACCCTGGCGCAGAATGTCTTTCTGGCACCGCCAACCCCGGCCCAACACGCTGCCATGGCCGCCTTTGAACCAGAAACGCTGGCGCTATTGGCTGAGCGGCGGAACATTCTGGCTGAACGCCGAGACTATCTGCTCACCGCCTTGCCAGCGCTGGGTTTTGTGGTGCCGGTAGCACCGGATGGTGGATTATACGTGTACGCCGATGCCAGCCGTTTTACCGACGACAGTCTGGCGTTTTGTTTGCGCGCCTTGCGCGAAACCGGTGTTGCCCTGACACCCGGGGTGGATTTTGGTGAATATCAGGCCCAGACCCATATCCGGTTTGCCTTTACCGCCGATCTGGCGCGGCTGAAGCAAGCGGTCGAACGGCTGTCAGACTGGCTGGTGCCACGCGGATGAAGTACAGCTCCGCACTGATTCCCGGCCGTTTGATCAAACGCTACAAGCGCTTTCTGGCGGATATCGAGCTGGCCAACGGCGATATAATTACCGCCCACTGCGCCAATACCGGTGCCATGACCGGCTGTGCCGACCCCGGCTGCCGGGTCTGGTTATGGGACAGCGCCAACCCCAGGCGCAAACTGCGCTACAGCTGGGAATGGACTGAAGTGGCAGGGTTGTATAAAGCCTGCATCAATACCGCCAGAGCCAATCAGCTGGTGGCTGAATTTCTGCAGGCCCAATTGACGGCGGAGCCAGGCACGGCTCCGGCCAGCTCACCAGACAGCCTGACGATATCTGAGCGCTTCCAGGGCTACACCCGGGTACAACGAGAACCCAAAGTGACGGATGGACGGCTGGATTTTTTGCTGCAGGGGGAAGGGCTGCCGGATTTGTATATCGAAGTCAAAAGCCTGACGCTGCTGCGTGAAGATCGGGGCCACGGCATGGGCTGTTTCCCGGATGCCCGCACCGAGCGTGGCTTGAAGCACTTGCGCCGCCTGCAGCAGCTACAACAACAAGGCCATCGCAGCCTGTTGTTATTCTGTGTGGCGCTGGAGGGAATAACCCGGGTTGCCGCAGCGGCGGATATCGACCCGGACTACGCCACGGCATTGGCCGAGGTGATCCACAGTGGCGTTGAAGTGCTGGCCTTGCCAGTGCAGTTTGATGTTGAGCAATCCAGCTTACAGCTGTTAGCCAATCAGGAAATAGCGGTTGTGTCTGCTGCTGTGGCTCCGGGGACGGAATAAGCCGCTTCCAGCCAGATTGGGGTCGCCGCAGTAGCCGGGCGGCGGCAAAAAACAGCGCCATAAACGACAGCCAATCACTGTATTTTGCGCGACACCAGCCTGGTGCCGTTTATGTAAAGAACAGCAAGAAGACATTTGCCCCGTTAATTATTGCTCTTTTCCGACTATGCTGTTGCTCGCGATCCGCGGGCCAGTCGCAACGAGCGTATTGGCGCATCCATGGATACATATTAACGACTCCGGAGTACTTGTATGAATGTAACCACCCGATTGATTTCTGTTGCCAGCCTGGCTGTCGTATTGGCGGCACCTGTTTATGCCGATGACGAGCCGTCCTGGTGGGACAGCCTGGTGAGCAAAGGCAAGGCGATGTTTGATAGTGGCGAAGAAGACGTTGCCAGTCAGGTCGATGACAGCAGCGAAGCCGTCGCAGACAGCTCCGACGAAGGCGAAAGCATGGCGGCAGAAGGAATGGAAGCAGGCAAGGAGATGGCCCAGGACAGCTACGAATCCAGCAAGGAAACCCTCAAGGAAGGTTATGAAGCTGGCAAGGAAACAATCACAGAAGTGGTTAAAGAAAGTTATGACAACGGCAAGGATGTTGCCAAAGAAAGTTATGACGAAGGTAAAGAAGTAGCCGAAGAAAGTTATGAATCCGGCAAAAGCGCACTCAAGAATGCGTTTAACTAAAAGCCGCTGACGGAGTCGTCGTCTGCTCCGCAAGATGGCTGGCGCTGCCAACCGGCAGCGTCAGCGGTTGTTCAGGTGATGGTTAAAACGAGGTATCAGGCTGGCGGTATCTTTATCCATCCAGTTGTACCAACAGCTGGCCGTCCCGGATTGTCGATGCAACATCCGTTAGATACTGGCCGCTACAGGGGCCAGCGATACACCGGCCATCCTCAACCTGAAACAAGGCCCCGTGGGTGCTGCACTGGATAAAATGGCCATCGATATCCAGAAATTGATCTGGAACCCATTCCAGCCGAATCCCCAGATGTGGGCACTGATTGCGGAAAACAAACCACTGCCCGGCCCGCCGCACGATCAGTAACGCCGTATCATCCAGCTCAAAACCTCGACTGCAACCCTCGGCAATAGCGTCTGTGGCACATACGCTGCGCCATGTATTTATCGTCATTATTACCCCGGGTTAATATGGTGTGACGCAAGGGGACGGCAGCTGCCGCTGGACAATAGCCCCGCCTACCGCTCACGCAGAGCCACGAATGGTAATACCCAAGGGCCAGCATGACCAGTTATGCGCAAGTGCGGAATAGCGAGAGTGACCGGGATAACAGGGAACAAGCACAAGTGCGAGTAGCAGGAATCAGAAGCAATAAACGGAAGCAATAAACAGCAGGCAAAAAAACGCCCCTCAAATAGAGGGGCAAAGCAACCGTGATTAGCTTGATGAGAGAGATCACCGCACAACCTGAGCTGTGATGTGAACACCGTGCTATCTCTAGCGCCGATAAGTAAACAATAGTCATTCTCATTATCGGTGTCAATAATAATTCTCATTTATTTTGGGCGGATGCCGGGAGTGGCGCATTATGACCTTCCCTATGATCTTCTCTAATGACCTTCTCTTGGAGGTATGAACGCATGCCGCGGCTGATAGCCCTTACTCTCGGTTGGGAATTGGCTGTGAACCGGGTGCGGCCGGTTACTGATCGGTTGTAGTCAGCCAAAACCAGGTTGATTAAACTGGACACCCACCTGCACCGATGATCCTTCATGAGCCGTTCGCTTGATGCCTTTCTACTGACTTCCAGCTGGTCGGATAGCGCCCCAGCCCAGGATTCTGAGCTGGTATTCTGGTGGCACACCCCGAATGGCCCGTTACGCCAGCAACTACGTCAGCCAGCGGTGTGTTTTATTGAACGTCGCCATCAGGCAGACGCTGAACGCATGGCCCACACCCTCGGTTGGCCTGTGCGTTGTCGAGCGGTTGAACTCACCACCTTTACACAGCAAGCGGTCACGGCGTGTTATATGCCCGCCAGCTACTGCTATCGCTGGCGCAACTTGCTACAGAACCAGGGCATTCCCTGTCGCGAAGTGGATGTGCGTATTACCGACCGCTACTTGATGGAGCGTTTTATTTACGGTGCCGCGGTGATCCATTACGAAGAGGGCGGGCTGGCATCTGCGTTACCCGTGGTTGCCGACACCGACACAGACACAGAGGCCGCTGGCCCTGCCTATCAATGGCTGAGCGGTGGCCATTTAACCCCGGGCAGCTACCGCCCGACTTTGCGCTGGCTGTCGCTGGATATCGAGACCAATATTCCACGGCAGGGAGAAGCGCTGAAACTCTATTCGGTGGGGCTGGTGACACCGACGCACCGGTGTGTGCTGCTGGTGGAGCAACATGGTGCCGCACCAGCAGCGGCAACAGATCCATCTGAGCTGGTCCGGCTAGCGGACGAAGCATCGGTATTACACGCCCTCAACAACCGGATAGCTGCCAGCGACCCGGATGTGATACTGGGCTGGAACCTGATCCAGTTCGATCTGGATGTGCTGCAGCAAAAATACCACGAACATACTATCCCCATGAGTTGGGGCCGGGACGGCAGCATCCTGCGGGTTCGGCAACAACGGAATACCCCCGACCGGATTATCGTGAATATGGACGGGCGGCTGGCACTGGATGGGATCGAACTGCTCCGGGCAGCCAGCTACCAGTTTGAAAGTTTCTCGCTGAATGCGGTGTCTGAACAGCTGTTAGGTGACTCCAAGCTGCTGACCGGCAGCCAGCGCGGTGACGATATTCAGCAGCTTTACCAAACCGACCTGGCCGCCTTCAGCGCCTATAACCTGCAGGATTGTGATCTGGTCTGGCGTATCTTCGAAAAGGTCAAACTGCTGGATTTTGCGATCGAACGCAGCCTGATGACCGGGCTGGCACTGGATCGGATGGGCGGTTCGGTGGCGGCCTTCGAGAACCTCTACCTGCCGCGCCTGCACCGCGCCGGTTATATCGCCCCCAATATTGGCGAAGGTTATCAGGCCGAAAAAAGCCCCGGTGGTTATGTGATGGATTCAACCCCGGGCCTGTTCGAGCACGTACTGGTGCTGGATTTCAAAAGCCTGTATCCGTCGATTATCCGTACCTTCAAGATCGACCCGATGGGCTTGATCGAAGGGCTGGCCACCGACGCCACACAGGCGTTACCCAATGACCATTGGGTGCCGGGCTTTTTTGGTGGGCGTTTTCATCAACAACAGCATATTTTGCCCGAACTGATCCGAGGGTTGGGCGAACACCGGGAACACGCCAAGCAAGAAGGCAACAAGCCGCTGTCTCAGGCGATCAAAATCATTATGGCGTCTTGTTACGGTGTTTTGGGGTCGGAAGGCTGCCGGTTTCACGACACCCGGCTGTCGGCTTCGATTACCAAACGCAGCCATGAAATTATCCAGGCCAGCTCCGACTGGATTGCGGCACAAGGCTACGAAGTGATTTATGGCGATACCGACTCGGTATTTGTCTGCTTGCGTACGGCGGTCTCCGATGCCGCCGCCGACCGGATTGGCCAGCAGCTGGCCAGTGACCTGAATCGCTGGTGGGCAGATAACCTGCAACAACGGTTTGGCATCCAGAGTTATCTGGAAATGGAATACGAAACCCATTATCAGCGCTTTTTTATGCCCTCGATCCGCGGGGCAGACACGGGCAGCAAAAAACGTTATGCCGGGCTGATCCACGATGCCGATGGCCTGCCACACATGGTTTTCAAAGGGCTGGAAGCGGTGCGCTCCGACTGGACACCGCTGGCGCGGCAGTTCCAGCAACAGCTGTACCGGAAAATCTTTCTGCAGCAGCCGTATTCTCACTGGGTGCGGCAACAGCTGGATGACCTGCTGGCGGGGCACTCGGACCATCTGCTGAGTTACCGTAAACGTTTGCGACAACCGTTGGCCATGTACCAGCGGCAGATACCGCCCCATGCCCGGGCAGCAATGAAACTGGATCAGTGGCGACAACAGAACGGCCTGATGCCGAGATACCAGCAAGGGCGTGGCTGGATACGTTACCGCATCACCGCCAAAGGCCCGGAGCCGCTGGATGACATATCAGAGAACGACCAGCTCGACGGCATAAGCTACCCAACTGCCGCACCGGATTATCAGCACTATATCGACAAGCAACTACGGCCCATTGCCGCTGCGATTTTTCAGTTTACTGGCGATGACGTGGATGACCTGCTGGGGATGCAAGGGTCCTTGTTTTTGTGACAGGTAACGGGCAAGCCGCCGTGCATAGCGGTAATTACCGACAGGCACGGCGGTGTGATCACATGGTGGAGAGTCCCTGATCCAGTATCGCCAGGATCTGGTCAATCTGAGCGTCGGTGACACACAAAGCCGGGCTCATATTAATCACGTTATTAAACGTATCAAAACAGCGGTTGGTACGGCCGACCAACAAGCCTGCGTTTTTACAGGCTCCCACCAACTGCATGGTTACGGACTCATCCACCGGTTCTTTGCTGTGCGGATCGGCGACCAGCTCCAGCCCACACAATAGCCCTTTACCGCGAACATCACCAATCAACGGGTATTTGGCTTTTAATGCCTGCAAGCCCGCCATCAACCGATCACCCATCACCTGACAGTTTTCGATCAGGCCTTCGCGCTCGATAATATCCATATTGGCGAGGGCCGCAGCCGGGCCAGCCAGACAGCCACCATAAGTGGAAATATCACGGAAGTAGCCCATCGTATCGGCGGCATTCTCTTCCTGCAGCGCCTGATACACCGTTTCGGTAGTAACGGTACAAGAGATCGCGGCATACCCGGACGCCACCCCTTTGGCCATGGTGACGATATCTGGCTGCACATCATAATGCTGATACCCAAACCACTGGCCGGTACGACCAAGGCCACACACCACTTCGTCGATAATCAGCAGCACATGGTGCTTTTTGCAGATTCTGTCGACCGCCTGCAAATACCCTTCTGGTGGCGTGATAATGCCGCCCCCGGCGGTAATCGGCTCAATAATCACCGCGCCAACCGTTTCCGGCCCTTCGCGCAGAATGACATCTTCCAGCAACTGGGCGGCTTTTTGGCCGTAGTCGGTGGCATCGTCAAACTGGTTGCGATATTCAAAGCAGTGCGGAAACTCAACAAAATCCGGCACAAACGGGCCGAACTGTTCCCGGCGCTGGGATTGCCCGGCCGCACTCAAGGCGGCGATGGTGGTGCCGTGGTAATCCCGATCGCGGTAAAGAATCTTGTTCTTTTTGCCGTCATAATATTTGTGGGAAATCTGGCGCACCATCTTGAAGGCTTTTTCGTTGGCCTCGGAACCGGAGCTGGAATAGTACACCCGGTTCATCCCCGGCATCTTTTCCAGCAGGCGATGGGCAAAGCTGGCCGCCGGTTTGCTGCCCATACCACCGGCAAAGAAATTCAGCTCCAGCAACTGGGCGCTGATCGCATCCACTATTTCCCGCCGGCCATAACCCACATTCGTGACCCAGACACCACCGGCAGAGGCATCCAGATAGTGATTGCCATCGATATCCCACAAATCCAGACCATCGCCCTTGACGAACACAGGTAGCCCTTTCGCGGCCGCGGCTCCGGGGGTTATATGATGCCAGACGTAAGATTGATCGAAGTGTTTGATCTCTTCGTCGGTGTATTGATCGAGTGGTGGCATAACGTATCTCCGTTGGATTCCGGTGTCAGATATCGCGTTTGATGGCAAAAGGAGACCAGCTCTGTCTTACCGGCATAATCTCAAGCGTATTGATATTCAGGTGGCTCGGCTGGTTGGCCAGCCACAGCAGAGTCGACGCAATATCGTCTGGCTGGATAGCATGGGCACCGTTATACAGATTATCGTAAGCCTGTTGGTCGCCACCGGTTCTGACCAGAGTGAACTCACTTTCAGACAGCCCGGGAGCCAGGCAGCTGACCCGCACGCCAGTACCAGCCAGATCACAACGCAAGGCCAGCGAAAACTGCTCAACAAACGCCTTGGTGCCGCAATAAACATTGCCGCCCGGATAAGGCCAGCTACCCGCAATGGAACCAATATTAATGATGCTGCTGCCTTCGCCGGATTCGATCAGCCGTGGCAATAACGCATGAGTTACCGTTGTCAGCCCCTTGATATTGGTATCGATCATGGTATGCCAATCCGCCAGATCACACTCCTGTGCGCCCTGGGTACCCAGCGCCAGACCGGCGTTATTGATCAGCAGGTCAATCTTGTCGAAAGGGGCCGCGAGTTCATCAAATGCCTTGAGCACAGCAGCAGAGTCACAGACATCCATGACCAGTGTGGCAACCTGGGTTTTATCCGCCAGCTCTTTGCCTATCTCGTCGAGTCGTTGCTGGCGGCGTCCGGTGAGTACCAGATTCCAGCCCGCAGCAGCAAATTCACGGGCTGTTGCCAGACCAAACCCGGAGGTAGCACCAGTAATAACGGCGGTTTTATTCATAAGACAGACCCTTTAAACACATGTAAACAATGTTTTAACCCATACACTGAAAATAATATCGGTATGGCTGTTATTGACAGACCGAACCCGGTCGGCTGATTCAATAGCAACAAGATAGCGTTGCTATTGTTAAATAAACGGTCGGGGTGTAACCGCATGAAACAGTTTTTAGCCTCAGGGCAGTGGCTAGACATTGCATCCTGATAAACATACCGGCCATGTCTGGCTGCACCACAACGGTTTTTCAACATACTGATTAAGATGACTAAGGTATAGGGGAATCCGCTGGTAGCTGTAGATCCAGCTTGGACACTCATATAGTGCCAGGTGAAATATATGTATCAATACGGTGCAAGAGACACGGCTAACCTTCTCCGGTCTGGTGCAACTATCAGAATGCTGTTTTGAGCCGCCAGCCAGGCGACTTCTTTGGTATCGATATGCTCGTCTGCGGCTAACCAGGCAGACGTTGCCCCTTCAATAAAGCTGTTGGCAGTTCTCATTTCTGGAAAATGGCATTCAATCGATTCAACCATACGTTGCCGCTTGGTTGAATGAATCCCCCTGAGTTTACGCAAATAGGTATCGTAGTGCCCCAGGGATAAAAACAGCGCCAATCGCCGCTGGATATTGACCGGTGGGTGGGTGACGATATATCAGACGTCGCAACGCTCTGACTGCAGAAATCAATTCATCATCGGCCACCATATCCATATAGCCGATCCTTAATCCGGGTGATAGCGCCCGGACATGCTTTTGCGGACGGAATCGCGCCAGTGCTGAAGCCTTGCCGTCGGCTATCAAGGCGGCAGTTTAGCAATTTTCTGTCAGGGTTGCTGACTGAGGCGTACTATTGTCGGGGGTGACAGGGCAGGCCTCCGGTGCTGGCGCAATCGGTGATTTCAAGCATTGGATGACGTTTGTTTCTGGCTAACGAGAGTTAGTTGCTGTTCTTGCCGGGAAAGCCCGACTCCGTTATTCCGGATACCGAAGCGCGTTCAGCATAACGGAGTCGCTGGCCGGATACGGTGCTGTTAATGGTTGCGGTTGCGATCCATCAACCGCACCAGACCAAACAGACTTTCGGCACAAGGCACTGCTACCGACAACTGCTGTGCCAGGTCACAAAAAGCCCCCAGCAGAGCGTTGATTTCCAACGGCCGGTTGGCTTCCACGTCTTGCAGCATGGAGGTTTTGAATGCCCCCAGCTTGAGGGCTTCCCGGTTGCGTTCAACCGGGTCCTGATCAATGTCACAGCCGATCCGGCAGCCGACCTGCTGGGCTTCGGCCATCACCCGTACCACCAGTTGGCTGGTGTAGGGGTCATTGATGATCTGGTCGGTGGTGGCATGGGTCAGCGCCGACACCGGGTTGTGGGTCATATTACCCCACAGTTTGAACCAGATATCGCGCTGGATGTAATCTGACAGGCTGGCTTCAAAACCGGCTTGGTTGAGCAGGTTGGCGATGTGGTGCAAACCTGCATCCGGCTGTTGCCCCGGGCTGCCCAGCACCATGCGGTGGCCAATGCTGTGGCGTATCACCCCGGTTCTGACATTGCTGCAGGCCATATGCAATACGCAGCCAATGATCTGGCTGGATGGAATCGCCTGTTGTAGTGCGGCCTGGGGGTCGAGGCTGCCGAGATGGATGCTCTGACCGGAGACCAGTCCGGCGGTGAACCACCAGGGAATGCCGTTCATTGCCGTCATCACGCGGGTGTTTGGCCCCATCAGCGCCTGGATGTGCGGTAACACCGACGCCAAAGCAGGTTCCTTGACGGCAACGATAATCAGATCCTGGGACGGCAGACTGGTGGCATCTGCCACGGCGTTGACGCTGAAAAACGCTGGGGGCTGGTCACCTTCCTGTAGGCCGATGCCATGCTGTTGTAAGGCCGCCAGTGTTGCGCCACGGGCAATCAGGTTGACCCTGACGTCGATGCTGGCCAATCGGGCGGCGATATAGCCGCCAATTGCACCGGCACCAATGACCGATATATTCATACTCACTGTTGCGTTACTCCTGTGCCAGAGGTTGCTGGTAAGAACGCGCCTGCTGGCGCAGATAGTCGAGAGCGGCATTGGCATCGATATCACGGTCGGCCACGTCTTTGACCCATTGCTGGGGCAAGTCGGACAGGCGCTGCTGCATGTCAGTCAGCATGGCATCACCGGGCTGCAGCTGATGAATCTCGACACCGCTGTTACGTGCGGCCTCGTAACCGTTGCGGTCGGCTTGCTCCCAGGCTCTCCCAGCGAGGGCCGACAGGCGCTCCCCGGAGACTGACAAAATGGCCTGGCGATCGGCGGCAGAGAGGCTGTCGAGGGTGTCCGGGCTGGCGAATATGGCAAATGAACTGGCGTACAGGCCTCTGGGGATCACGGTGATCTGACTCGTCACTTCACTGAGGCGCAGGTATTTCTGATCCAGCACTGGCAGGAACACTCCATCGACCACCCCTTGCTGCATCATTTCATACACTTTCGGGGCGGGTGCCTGTACCGGGCTGACATCGAGTCGCTCGGCGACCAGCATCTGCAAGCCGCCACCTATCCGGATCTTCTGGTTTTTGAGTTGTTGCAAGCTGCTGAAAGGTTCACGAGTATGGATCTGGGCCGGGCCATGTACAAACAGCCCGAGTAACTCCAGCCCGTCGAATTCCTTGGCAGCTGAGAAATACTGCTGTTGGGTACGCCATAACGCGACCGAGGTCGCTTCTGCACTATCACTGATACCGGGCAACTCGGCTACCAGAGGTAACTTGAAACGGCCCGGCTGATAACCAACCACGGTAAAGGCGACATCCACCACACCATCTTCGACCAGATTAAACATGGTTTTGGGATGGCCAAGACCGTATTCCAGCTGGATGGCCACCCGGCCTTCGGTGGCTTCTTCGACCCACTTCGCCCAAGTTGGCCAGACTTCAGCATTTTGTGGATTGGTGGGCGGTAACCAGGTACCAACCCGCAAGGTGGTTTGAGGTGTGGTGTCGGCTTGAGCCAACAGTCCCCACATCAGGCTGCTGATTAGTGTGGCTTGAGCTGCGATTCTGAGTATGTTCATGGCGTACCTTTTTATTGTTATTGATTGGTTGTTGTTAATGATGATCCGTTTATTGTTATTGTTTATGAGTGCTTACGGCTGCTGAGGCGGATCAAACCAATCACATCGTCGGGAGTGATCCGGACCATCAGCGCCTGCCTGTTATGCCTGTGTTTATGACGGGTGACCAGTGATTCGATCAACCGTTAGATATCAGCCTGGATCGATCAGTAACGAAACGATGCATCCTGACGCTCGGCCAGGCGCAAAAATGCTGCCAGGGCATCTTCACCAGCACCAAAGCGCGGGTCCAGATTCATCGAATCACGGGAACAGCCATCCAGCACCGGCTGGGCAATGGTCAGCGGCTTGCCCATGCTGCAGGTGGCCAGCTGGACTTCACAGGCGCGGTTGACCAACCACATCAGTGAGAAGGCCTGTGCCAGAGTGGCGCCAATAACAACCGGGCCATGGTTTTTCAGCATCAGTACCTGTTTGTTGCCAGCACTGGCCAGAATCCGGTCACCTTCATCCGAGCGTAGGGTAATACCCTCAAACACATGCCAGGCTACCCGGCCCCACAACTGAGCCGCGTAAAAGTTACTGTAGGAAAGACCGCTTTCCAGACAACACACAGCCTGAGTAGCGGTGGTGTGCACGTGCATCACACAATGACTATCGGCAACCTGCTGGTGAATCTTGCCATGAAAAGTAAAGCCAGCCGGATTAATCGGCCAGTCGGACTGGCCAATAATATTGCCTTCGATATCGACCTTGACCAGATTGGAGGCAGTGACCTCGGTGTAGTGCAGGCCAAAAGGATTAATCAGAAAATGCTCAGTACCAGGCACCCGTAAAGACAAATGGTTATAGATACCCTCGTCCCAGCCCATCAAGGCGAACACCCGATAGGTGCCAGCCAGTTTGATCCGGGTTTGCCATTCGCTATCACTGATATGCGGTGGCTTGTTGAAGTTGGCCGGGTCACGGCTCAGAGTAGTGCTGGTCATGTCGCTGACTCCTTTATTTGAATGGTTGATATTTTGTTAGGATGTTAAGTAAATACCGCCATTTCAGGTAGACTGAAGTTTATTGATGGGGGTATAGCCATTACCTATACCCGGACTGCGGACACCCGACTCAACCACCTGACCCAGGGGAAATAACAATAATGAATACCCGACAGCTGCTGTATCTGGTGACGTGCGCCCGTACCGGCAGCATTGCCGCTACCGCCAGAGAGCTGAACATCGCCCAACCCAGCGTCAGCCAGCAACTGGCAGCACTGGAACATGAACTCAAGACCCGCCTGTTGGAGCGGGATCACACCGGCGTACACTTGACCCCGGCAGGAGAAAAATTCCTGCCCGTTGCCGAAACCACAGTACAACAGCTGGAACTGGCACGACGGCAGTTGCTGGAAGACGGTGGTGAACCCAGTGGCCGGGTGGTACTGGGGATGAGCCAACCGACAGGCAACGCCCTGGCAGTACCCTTGTTTGCCGAAGTCAATCGCCGTTACCCAGGTATCGAACTGGACTTGCAAACCGGCTTGTCGAGCAGCCTTTATCAGTTGTTGCGCCAGGGGGATGTTGACCTGTTGGTGAGCTCTGACGATGCCTCGCCACATATGGGTATGATCAGCCGGCCGTTGCTGAACGAGCGGCTGTTTTTGGCGGTAGGCACCGGGGCAGCGGCGGTATTCGACAGCTTGCTGCAGCGTGACTGCATTCGTTTTGCCGAGTTGACCGATTATAGGGTGATCTACACCAGCGAACGCGACTCCCTCGGCTTCCGGGTGGCGCAATACGAACAGCTGGTGGGGGTGAAACTGCAACGCCAGAATCCCTTTGGCCAGCTACTCACCAGTCTGCGCTATGTAATAGAAGGCTATGGCCTGCTGATATGCTCCACCACGGCGGTATACCCGCAGGTGAACAGTGGTGCAATCAAACTGCTGCCAATCACCGACCCGGACATGACTCGCCAGGTCAATCTGGTACATATGCACGAAAGGCCAGAAACCCGCGCCATGACACTGGTTGCCGAACTGATTGGTGAACTCAGCCAGCAATTGATCGCCGATGGTATCTGGGCGGCCAGCCAGCCGTAACCGATGCGCCGCGATGGTATCCAGCGGTTCCGGCAGTATATGCGGCGCATCTGAATCCGGTGGTATGTGTTTTGATACCTGCTCGGGGTTAGCCGCACAACACGGAATGCCGTATTGAACGGCCAATCTGGAATCAGCCTGAAGGCAGTCAGAAAGCAGAGATAGCCAAAGCCAAAAAAATTGCCAAGTAGTTGAGTGGTAGATGTCAGGTTATGGGTATAAAAACGACGGGTTGGGATTCAGCAAAGCGTCTTGATGGTTTGCAGGGTCTTGTAAAAACAGCGCATTGTATGCAGCCAGGATTCTTCGACTTTGATGACCTGAATGACAAACTGGATCAGCACAACGACCCACCCGCTAAAATTAATGAACTTGTCGACTGGGCTGCCTTCAGGTCCATTCTCAGCAAGATCCGCATGCCACGCTGATCCAATAAGGGTCCTCCTCGTTCAGACACCTTGCTCATGTTCAAAATGATTTTCCTACGCCACTACTACAGCTTGCCCCTCAAGCAGGTCGAGTATCAGATGCTGGATCGCCTGTCGTTTCGGCGTTTTCTGGGCTTGTCGCCGGAAGATCCGGTACCCGATGCCAATACCGCCTGGAAATATGAAGAGTTACTCGTCCAGAAAAACCTCACCGATGAACTGTTTTACAGCTTGCTCTCGCACATCGAAGCCCACGGTTATCGGCCTCAAGGCGGTCAAATTATCGATGTCACCCTGGTTGAAGCACCCAGCGAAAAACCGAAGAGCAGCAGGAAAAAGCCCGCAAAGCGCAAGAAAAGTCCAATTCCGGTAACGATGACCCGACACCGCCGCTCCCTCCAGAAAGTACTCCGGCCCAGCAGCGCTAGGCCAGTCGAGATGCAGCAGCCTGGACGAAGAAACATGGCAAGAGCTACTTCGGCTATAAAAATCACACCAGCGTCGATAAACAGCACAAACTCATTCGCAGCTACGAAGCGACTGCGGCTAAGATACATGGCGGGCATCAACTCGAAGTCCTGATCAATGGCGACAATAGCAGCGCAGATGTCTGGGCAGATAGCGCTTATCGAAGCGCAGAAAATGAAAGCATGTTGGAAGACCGTGGCTATCGCTCCCACATCCATCGCAAGAAACCGCGAGGTAAAGACAGACATGCCTGAACGTAGCAAGCTGACGAATCAAAAACGCTCTCAGGTTTGGGCTCGTGTCGAACATGTTTATGCGGACATGAAATGCGACGGCAAAAAGTACCTGGTGCGCTGCATCGGCCAGGCCAGAGCGGAACTGAGAATCGGTTTGATGAACATGGTGTACAACGCTCGTCGCTGGAGCTTTTTATCTTGTGTGGGATAGGTGCGTCTGAATGATGCGATTTGGACTGAAAGTAGTCCAAATCTTTACTGAATTGGCCGGAAATAGGCCGGATCAAGCCGCATTGGGATATTTCGAAGTCATTGATGTGAATAATTTGCTGCAACGGTGGCTTTACACGACTAAATAGATCTCCCCAACAGGCTATCAATGCTGCGATTAATATTTTAAATACCGCGCTTAATACAGTAATTAAAGCTCTCCAGGTAGCCATATAGAAGTTATATAAATGGGTGTGGGAAATATAAGCTTTTTAGAGATATTGAAAAAGGCTTCGAAACCTCTATTAGGCATTATTATATTTAGTAATTTTGGCAATGAAAGTTGTTAGGTTGATCCTCTGGAGACAGGTATAAATCTTGAGTGTTTTCTATTTTTATCATAGGAATAGTGAATTTTTCGTATGCATTTATTTACCTGTTTCCTACTGCTTTTCACCTTGGAATGCCCTGATTTATTATCCTGATGTATTGCCCTGCTGTATTGCCGCTTATCAGGTTGAAAATAATAATGGCAAAACCCTGATTAAAATCAGCGTTAATCGACGTTACTTTACATAGTCTTTGATATTTCTGCGGATCGGTTTTATATCATACAGTCGGTTTTCTGAATTTACAGGACATGGCAGAGCTAATTATGGAAATATCGCAACATTACATCATCACCAGTGCGGTACTGCTGAGTCTGGCGGGATCATTGGCTGGCTGTGCCACCAAACACGAGGGTACCAGCGGGCGCTCGGAGGCTGCCGCCAATTCCCAGAGTCGGGCTTTTGCCATTGTCGATACCGCCCAAGGCACCTGTTACAACAACAGTGTCGAGATCGAATGCCCAGCGCCCGGGGCGGCTTTTTATGGTCAGGATGCCCAATACACCGGCAATGTGCCCAGCTATCAGGACAATGGCAACAGCACCGTCACCGATCAGGTAACAGGGCTGGTGTGGACGCAGTCATTATCTGCAGCATCCATGGTCTGGTCCGATGCCGCCGGTTATTGCGCGGCGCTGGAGCTTGGCGGTATCGACGACTGGCGTTTGCCGAATATCAAGGAACTCTGGTCTATCCGGGACTTTTCTGCCGGTTGGCCCTGGCTGGATACCGACTACTTTTATCTGGTCGGGAATGGCAAGGAAGGTGCGCAACAGCACTCCTGGTCGAGCAATTATTATCAGGTCGATACCGAGCTGGCCCAGCGTGACGTTGCCTTTGTTGTGAATGACTGGACCGGCCATATCAAGGCGCTGAATGGTCGGCGGTTTGTACGTTGTGTGAGTGGCAGTCCATACGGCATTAACGATTTTCAGGATAACGGCGATAACACCATCAGCGATCACGCCACTGGTTTGATGTGGAGTAAAAACGACAGCGGCAAAAGCCTGAACTGGCAAGAAGCATTGGCCTACGCCGAAAACGCCACCGACGCTGGTTACGATGACTGGCGCTTGCCGAATATCAAAGAGCTGCAAAGTCTGGTGGATTATTCCGGGGTTTTCCCGGCCATAGATCGCAGCGTATTTAATATCTCTACCATTACCAATGAAGCGGACAACGTCGATTATCCCTTCTTCTGGAGCAGCACCACCAACCCTTATATCGACCCCCACGATGCCCACGGTTACTGGTTTGCCTGGTATGTTGCCTTTGGTTACGCGGTGGATCATGAGGGCCATGATATGCACGGTGCCGGTGCTGTCCGCTTTGATACCAAGGCCGAAGGGGGAGCCGATGGCCCGGATGGTGAACGGTATTACAACTATGTGCGTCTGGTGCGGGGTGGCGACGTGAGCAACACGCCGGCAGGTGATCCTGCCACGGTCAAAGCCAATCGGGTGGTCTCATTTGCCGATGGCGACACTGGCGGCATCGGTCATCGCCCAGAAGGCGGCGGCCCCGGTGGCCCTGGCCAGCGACCGGATGTTGCAGCAGCGGCGGCGACGCTGAATATCAGCGAAACCGCGTTGATCAAGGCATTGGGGAAACCGAATCAGGGGCCACCGGATTTTGCGGCGGCGGCAATTGCGCTGGGGGTTACAACCGATGAATTGATCAACGCTTTGGGAGTGCCGGGTCGGCCGCCACAGCGGTGATGGCAGTCAGCTAACGACTGATAGTCAAGCCCGGCAGCACGGTTTAACAGCAGTGAGTGGCCTGCATGGGTATACTGAAGCCAAGGTTCAAACCGGCAGTATTCAATAGTTATCCAACCGCTGAATACCCGGTTTGACCGGCACAGAATGCAGACGACAACAGGAGCATCACCCATGTGGGATCAACGTTATAACGAAGAAGGTTTTGCCTACGGCACGGTAGCCAATGATTTTTTGCAAGCCCAGTACGGCCAAATACCGGCGGGCGGCAAGGTCTTGTGCCTGGCAGAAGGCGAAGGACGGAATGCCGTTTTTTTGGCCAAACAGGGTTATGTTGTTACCGCGGTCGACCAGTCGTCGGTTGGCCTCAACAAGGCACAGCAACTGGCCGCGGATAACGGCGTGGTTATCTCGACGGTCGTCGCCAATCTGGCGGATTACGACCTCGGCACCGAGGCGTGGGATGGCATTGTCTCGATTGCAGCCCATGTGCCATCGGCATTACGTAAACAGCTGCACGGCAATGTGCAACCGGCCCTGAAACCCGGGGGCGTGTTTATTCTGGAAGCCTATACCGAACGGCATCTGGAGATGGAAGGCGCAGGCGGGCCACCACCGTCACAAAAAGATATGTTTATGTCGCTGGAGGCGCTGGAAGCGGAACTTCAGGGGCTGGATTTTGCGGTCGCGGCAGAAGTGGAACGCCATATGGTTGAAGGCAAATACCACCGGGGCGACAGCGCCGTGGTGCAGATCGTCGCCTGCAAAACCGCCAAGGATTAAACAAGGGCTGGCCGGGTACTCCAGTAAATCAGTAACCGGCAGTTCAGAAACAGGAAACGCCGTCACCTCGGAGCAAGCCCGGCGTGACGGCGTTTTTACGCCAGTCAGGTGGTCGCAGGGCAGTAGAGCAGAGGGCAACCCGGACACAAACCTGGTCCTTCCTTTGATTATCTCAGAGGGCAAGGTAAAGCGTGGGACGACATAATTGCGAGTGCAACTAGAACTGGTGGTAAAGATCTGGGGCTGAAGCAAAAGCCAAGGCAATCGAGTCTTTCAAAGAGATGATTTGATTGGTCCAGATGGTGAGTCCATTAATCTACATCATCTAATTCAAAGGCAGGGCGTGCTATCGCTGAAGTGACTGGAGCCATGCATTTTGATTATTATTCAACTCTCCCTATAAATCCGAATCCGATACCATCAGGTCTTGGCAGAACAGAGTTTGACGATTGGAAAATAGCATATTGAATGAGCGGGGCTAACGATTTTTATGGCTATTTTCAGGTGGGATTATGAATAATTCGGCTATTAATGAATCGATTTCTATTCTTCATAATAATGATGTTATGGATATTTTATATTTCTTCGGTGATTGGAAAAATATGATATTAAAATCCCCTCGGATTATCGCCTTTTTTTGGAAGGTTTGGCGCAGGTAATGCCGGAAGTTCGGAAATATATGGTTTGACGAACTCCGATTTTTAAACAGTAGGCATTCCTAATATGGTGTGGTGTACATTGCAAGATAGGAATATAGGTTTGGCGAGTAATTTAATACGTATTGGAGATGGAGAGTTGGGTAGTCCCTATATCATGTTGTCCGATGAATTTTTTACGTTAGACCCCAACATTGGGTGACCAGGAAAAGAACACTGCTGTTTTTATACGCAACGGGCCAAGTGTGGGTGTCCTGGCATGCTGATTGTCCAGAATTGGCATTTTAATTGGCTGCTACGATTGAGACAGATCAATTGTGGCGGTTAATTTTTGACGTCGATTTGCAGCCCGTGTGCTGTCCCGGTGCACGCTTCTGTGGTGATGCCGGGTACGGTTGGTACCGGTTGCACCAGTCTGATTTCCGCTTTTCCAAATCTGTCACTGATTTTCTTATCAATAGTCGATGGTGCACCTTATAAGCACATTAGCGGCGTATTTAATGATGACTAAAACCACTTTTATGGAATACAAGTACCACCGTCCACTTTGGCATGTAACAGATGCACTCTGTCGGTGCGCGGGCAAGATGGCATATGGATTGCCCATTAATCCGGTGATCTGTCACACAGTACTTTGTGAGCTTGGTCATGGCTGTGTCTGGGGAGATAGCCATGGCTGTCACAAGGTTGCTTTTTATCGTTATATAACAACGAGGATAAGATATGCGCAGATTGGCCGTAGTATTCACCGGTTGCCTGATCGGGTTGCCAGCCCAAGCGGAGGAATCAGTCGTTTCTACTCTGGCAGCCGATACCATTTGGGTCGTGACTGCCGCTGCATTGGTATTTTTTATGCAAGCAGGCTTCGCCTTACTCGAAGCCGGCATGTCGCGGGCAAAAAACTCCGTCAATGTGATGATGAAAAACTACATGGATGTGTGTCTGGGAACCCTGATGTTCTGGCTGGTCGGGTATGGTCTGATGTTTGGCAATAACGTCACCGGATATTTTGGCTCCAGCCATTTCATGATGTCGGATGTGGAACCCTGGGATTACACCGTTTTGCTGTTCCAGACCATGTTTGCCGCAACCGCCGTCACGATTTGTAGTGGCTCGATGGCTGAACGTACCCGCTACGATGCTTATCTGGTGGCGTCGGCTGTGATTGCGGCCTTTATTTACCCCGTGTTTGGCAGCTGGGTCTGGGGTGGCCTGTACGGTGGCGCTGGCTGGTTGGCCAATATGGGCTTTATTGATTTTGCCGGTTCGACCGTCGTGCATTCAGTTGGTGCCTGGTGCGCTCTGGCGGGCATTATTGTGTTAGGACCCCGTACCGGTCGTTTCTCCCGCGAGACTGGCGAAGTCCGCAATATTCCGGGGCATAACCTGTCGCTGGTAGCTCTGGGCGGTTTTATTCTCTGGCTCGGCTGGTTTGGCTTTAATGGCGGCAGCACTCTGGCTGCGACGGCGGATATCGGTTTGATCGCGCTGAATACCCAGCTTGCCGCCGGTGCCGGTGCGCTCGGTGCCTTGCTGTTCAGCCGCGTATTCCGGGTTCCCATTTTGCTGACGGCAACCGTCAATGGCAGTATTGCCGGGTTGGTGGGCATTACCGCTGGATGTGCCAGCATGGAACCTCAGTGGGCCATTCTGACAGGGTTGATTGCGGGTATGATCGCCGTCGCCGGATCATTGATAATGGAACGGATGAAACTGGATGACGTTGTGGGTGCGGTACCTGTGCATGGTTTTGCTGGCGTCTGGGGGACGTTGGCCGCCGGTATGTTTGTGACCGGGGATCTGTTTAACACTCATCAGGTGATGGTGCAGTTGATTGGCATTGTGGCTGCGTTCGTATGGGCTTTCCCGCTGTCACTGCTGACGTTTGGACTGATCCGGATGACGATGGGATTACGGGTTACCACCGCTGAAGAGCAGCAGGGCCTTGATGTGTCTGAACACTATGAGGTGGCCTATCCCGAGTTCCACAAAGACATGACGTACTTTCGTCAGTAAGTATGGAGCGTACGGATGAATATCGATACCAAACGGCGTGTGGTGTATACCGTACTGAGTGAAGTACTGGATGGCGACGAACTCTGGGATGTGATGTGGCGCTGGGAAGAGGGCTACGCCCAGAAATCCCAGTATGAGTTGAACGGCTTCTTTAACGACTGTCGGGATTTGCATGCCATCGCCTCCAATCGATCACAGCTTTACCGTGATCTGATTGGCTTGCTGATGAAAGGAACATCTGGTCTGAAGGCTGACCCGATCTCGCAAATGGAAGCCTATCGGCAACGTAATGGCATACTGGACAACCCGGTTACGCTCAATACGCATGAATGGATGCCCTGTTTCAGCGTGGTGGTACAAGAATTAATGCTCCAGGTGCCAGCCGCGCAAGTGCAGCAGGTACGGATGCAGACTGAAGAACAGGCGCAACACCGCGGGGTGACACCAGATCTGGTGTATGCGTTTTCCATGCTGGCCTTAGGCAAGTCGTCCACTAATTTGCTATCGCCCGATTTTGGTGAACTAAAAACACTATTGAATCTGGTTTATGTCGCCATGTGTGAGCAACTCGGGCCAGTGGCCACCGATCGCATGCTGTCACAAGCGATTGAACGTGCCAGAAAAAAGTTCAAAGGAGTGGACGCCCGTCTGTTATTGCAGCATCACACACGTTGAGCACACAGGTTATACGGCAGGGGACATCCATTTAATCCTGCACGGCTCTGCGCGAGTGTTGCCGTTGTTCAGGGCAAGGCGACGAATGCAGCGA